>NZ_CALETI010000061.1 GCF_937920075.1 uncultured Agitococcus sp. | reverse complement strand
CAACAATTCTTAATAACACCGACTGTGCAAACGTTAGGTTTTGTAATGCACACTACTGACTTGTTACAACCACATCACGTTTGGACAACCTCCTCTTTAAATCATGCTGATTGGGAAACATGGGTAAACGACTATTACTACACTGAAAACTTAAATGATTCTGCTGCTGTTACGACAGCTCTAAATGATTTAACACCATTATCTGCTACAGCAACAGATATTCGCCCCTTATTAACTCAAGGTGCAAGCATTGCTTATAGTCAAGGTGGTATTGTGTTGTCTAGCACTGCTCATGCTGATCGTAAAAACGTTGGTAAAATCGTCATTCCACACGCGATTGCTATGGTTGTGCGTGTATTGAATCGTGCTGCTGAACGCTTCTAAATAGATCATCACCTATTGTAATAAATAGGTGAATTATGGTTGAACCATCCCTCTAAAGCATCTTATAGTTGTCTATAGGATGTCTTTTTTAGAGGGATTTTTTATTGGTCTAGATTAAATAAAAATATTAACTAAAATTATAAGAGGTTATCTATGAAGCGGAGTCTATTATGTATGGGCTTATTAGCAAGTTTAATCGCTACGTTTAGTCATCCTAGTTATGCCAAAGTGCAATATGATTTAAAAAATAACCAACAAGTTGCCACTGTTAACAAACAAGCATTTAGCAATAAACTGCTTGATATTATGCACAAAGTTTCAACCGCCAAAAAGAAAGAGCTAACACGAGGTGATGTTCTTACTGCTTTAATTGAGAATCAATTAATTGGTGAATATGCCGTCAAACGTTTTGGTGTAGATAAACTAGTAGAAAATAATAAAGTTGTATTCCCTCCTGATATTGTTGCCGAACAGGAGTTACGTTCTGTTATTCAAGTCGCTTTTGATAAAGAGTTAGCTGAAGCTCGCAAAAAACTAGGTGGCACACTCGATAAAAATATTAGCCAAGAACAACCTATCAAGATCAATGAATGGGACAGTTTTTTACCCTCTAAAGACAAACTTTTATTAGAAATAAAACTGACTGATGCTGGCAAAATAGCCGCGCAAAAACGAATCTTATTACAATATAACTTTAGCGAAAAACATAAAGGAACGATTAGTCTATGGGATGTCTATCAACGGCAAAATGTGCAAGGGCGTAATGAAATTCATAGCCGTAATGCCGACTTTACTCAACAACAAGCTCGTGAAATCGTTGTTCATCGTTTTATGGATTATTGGTTAGAAACACAATCAACCTTAACACCTCAAGATATTAAAGACATTAAACAAGCCTTAACTTATAAGAGTTATCATGATGGTTTTGCCACATATATTGGTATTGCCGCAGATATTCATGATGATGTGCAATACCTTAAAGATTTAGCCAAAAAAGTCACAGCCGCAGAAGTTAAAAGCTATTATCAACACCATAAAGCTGACTTTAAGCGTATTGAGAGAGTTAAAGCCCAACACATTACCGTTAGCGATGAAAAAACAGCCAATATGATTATGGAGCAGTTAAAAAAAGGAGCAAAATTTGCAGATTTAGCCAAACAATATTCTATGGCAATGGATAAAAGTACAGGAGGTGACTTAGGCTGGATTGTTCATAACCGCAATAATCCTAATTGGTTAAGCACATTAGCTTTTGTACAACCAATCAATGTACCTTCTCGCCCTGTTCGCACACCAACAGGCCAGTGGGAAATTTTGCTCGTTACGGCTAAAGAAGAAGGTTATCATCCCGCTAATAGTGAAACCGTTCGTTATTTAGCATCACAGGTTATTGCTCGACAAAAAATGGTTAAAGAATATCAAAATACCCGCAAGAATTTAATTCAGCAGGCAGATATTCATATTAGTCCTATACTTAAAAAAGAAATGATTAACCTAGAAAAAGATGTCATGATCGCTAAACCCAGCGAAGAAGATCATCATCATCATTAATGACTTGAGGTAAAGTATGAAAAAACCAATTATAGGCTTTACTGCTGCCGTTGTTGCTTTAGCTGGCCTTGCATTTATTGGCCAAAGTATTTTTGTTTCAGACAAAACACAAGATGCACCTTTTTCTGCGATGTCTACACAAAATAATGAGTCTTCTATTGCTCCAACCTTAAATACAACTCAAGCTCCTGTTAACGTTGCTGCGCCACCTACCCCACAACTGACAGGCACAGATAGCCCTTTATTGCCTATGCCTGAATCCAATGTTGATGCCGCAACCTCAATGGCTAATGCGATGAAAAATGGTGATCCACGCACTCCACCAATTGCTCGTTCTGAACCACAAGAAAAAGCCACTGAAGCGGAATTGGCAGATCCTAAACTTTATGCCCAATACGAAGCACGACAAACTATGCGTTTGTACAAGGGCTATATTAATGCCGCAGATACGGAAATTCCGCGTTTACAACAAGATATTGCTAAAGCAAAAGCGGCTGGTTTGAAACCAGAACAAATAGCAGAAGGCGAAGAAAAACTACGCCGTATTCAGCAAATGCGCGATCAATTAGCCAGCCAACATCCTGAGTTAGTACAACGCTAACTCTCTTACAATTATCACTGTGAAATATCTAGCTGTTGAAGGTTCTCAACAGCTTTTTCTATTAAATCTTAGACAATTGATGGTGCAAAGCTTCTGTGACAGGTTTAAACGAACGGCGATGCTCCATAATAGGCCCATGCTCTTTTAAAGCCGCCAAATGTTTAGCGGTTGGATAACCTTTATGATCAGCAAAGCCATATTGGGGATATTGTTGATGTAATACGTCCATTTCTGCATCACGAGTCACTTTTGCCAAAATACTCGCTGCGCTAATCGCAGGGACTAAACTATCACCTTTGACGACCGCTTGTGCTGGGCAGGTTAAAATTGGGCATTTATTACCATCAATCAACACAAAATCAGGGTGAATTTTTAAACCATTCACCGCACGCTGCATCGCCAACATCGTTGCTCTTAGAATATTGAGCTCATCAATTTCATGTCGTTCTGCACGGCCTAAACTCCATGCTAAAGCTTTGGCTTTAATTTCTTCAGCCAAGATTAAGCGTTTTTTTTCGGTGAGTTTTTTTGAATCATTTAAACCTTCAATCGGATTATTCGGATCTAAAATCACCGCAGCAGTTACTACAGCACCAACCAAAGGCCCTCTGCCCACTTCATCAACACCAGCAATATGTTGATATTTTTGTAAAATCTCTGCTAATTCCATCATTGTTTCTCTAATAATTGGCTAATGGCTTGTGCGGCTGTTTCACTGCCATTCGCCTGTAATTGTTGGTGTAATTCCGTAAAACGTGCAACTAACTGTTGTTGCTGCTGTGGTTTTAACCATTGCTCAACCGCTTGGCTAATACTTTCAGGTGTCACCGCATGTTGCACTAACTCTGGCACTAAAGCCTGATTGGCTAATAAATTAGGCAAACTAATATATTTGGCTTTAGCCATTAAACGCACAATCAAATAAGTTAGCCAATGTAATTTATAAACCACAACCATTGGTTTTTTTAATAACATGGCTTCTAAGGTTGCTGTGCCTGATGCCAACACCACCACATCCGCAGCCGCCATCACCAAACGCCCAACCCCTGCGCCATAACTATCATCAAAAATTGTTGCTTGTAAACCGCTTTGTTCAAGCAATTCACTGATCTGCTTTTTTCGTAAGACGTTAATTGCAGGAATAATAAACTCTAACTGTGGATGTTGTTTTTTTAGTAACAAAGCCGCAGCGAATAATGGTTCAGCCAAACGGCTCACCTCACCACCACGACTGCCCGGTAACAACGCCACATATTGTTTATTCGCCTCCAACCCCAATTGTTGACGTACGGCCAAAGTGTCGTTTTTTAAGGGTAGACTATCAGCTAAAGGATGGCCAACAAATACTGCATCTAATTGATGCTGATCATAAAACTGCTTCTCAAAAGGTAATAAACACAACATTAAGTCAATGGCTGCTTTAATGCCATGAATCCGTCCTTGCCGCCATGCCCACACTGATGGGCTGACATAATGAACGGTTTTAATGCCTGCTTGTTTTAACTGTGGTGCAACACGCAAGTTAAAATCAGGTGCATCAATACCTATAAACACATCAATTTTTTCGGCAATAAAACGCCTAACCAATTCATCTCGAATCGCAAATAATTCTTTTATTCGCCCCAAGACTTCAACTAAGCCCATCACTGATAAACGTTCTAGCGGAAACCATGTCTCGCCACCTTCGGCAATCATTTGTGCACCACAAATCCCAACAAAACGGGCGTGTGGATAACGTTGTTTTAGGGCTTTAATTAACCCTGCACCAAGGGTATCTCCCGAAATTTCTCCTGCCACAATACCAATGGTAATGGGACGATTATCAGTGTTGGGCTTCGTGTTGGTATTCATAATGCAATAGCGCGTTTTGTTCTGTTTGACGAATTTTGGCACATAAAGCACTATGACTTAAACCACGATGCTTTTTATGACTATTAATAATTAAAATAAACTCTACGGTCATCGGTTTAGGTGAAAAACGTGGTGTGCTGACTCGATAACGTTTATGAGCATAACATAATAACTCAGTATGCCCTTTCATGAGTGCTAAAGCGACAAAATTTTCTAAAGAAATCAAGCCTTCTGTGCTATAGCTCGCCAAGATATAATGTGCTTGTAAATTTGCCAATAAGCCTTCAAAGGCTTGCTCTGCTTCACCGCGATAGTTGTATGGACTGCGTCGCTCGCGCCAATCTTGGCGAATTGCAGCCTTATTTCGTCCTTGAATTTTTTCACTTAAAATTGGTTTATCCCACAAAGTGACGCTATTTAAAACGTGATAATTACTGCCATAACAATGTTGATTATAGGGAGGGTCTAAATAGGCAATATCAACTTCAATACCCATTTGTGTCAGTTGTTGTGCCAACTCCAAACCATCCATTTGATACACTTGATTCGCACGTTGATTATCAAAAAAATGAATAGGTCGCAATTCGACAACTGACAAAATTCGACTTAAGGCAGTGCCTGTTTTCCCGCCCCAACCTTGATGAAAGGCTTTAAAAACGCCACTGGTATTGCTGACATAACTCGCCTGAAATAATAAAGGTGCTAATAAACAGGCTTTTTCATAAGGGGTTATTAACTGTTGCTCATCCCACCATTCTATTTGTTCACGCATTGCATCCAAACGCTGACCATTAGCACGGGTATAAAACAAACGATCAACACGCGTATCAAAATACTGATCATGGGTTGGGCACAAATGACGGGTAATCCAGTCTTCAATGGGGTTTAAGGCATTGAGATAGGCAATGACATTCTCATAACCACCCAACTCTAAAAATGCAGGCTCATAATTACAGGCAATATAACTTTGATTGAGTGCTGTAGCATAAGGTTCCCAATCATTGGTTAAAACCTTGAAGCCACATTTTTTTGCCATCCGAGAGACCACACCACTGCCTGCAAACAAATCTAAAAAACTGGCTTGGCGTGGATTAATGCCCGTTTGCTGAATTGCTTGAAAGATCATTGGTAAGGCACGGCGCTTATTACCAATATACGGAATGAGTTGCTGAAACACATAATCTTGCGTACTGGCTGCCGCATGTTGGTCTTTATGATAGTCAAACATTAGCTAACTCAAGGCGCAAGAGATGATAACAAACTGACTAATAAGATGCTGATTATTCCCTCCCCTAATTTAAGGGAAGGGTCAGAGTGGGGTCTAAATATTAACGGGTAATACCG
Source organism: uncultured Agitococcus sp. (assembly GCF_937920075.1). Lineage (GTDB taxonomy): Bacteria > Pseudomonadota > Gammaproteobacteria > Pseudomonadales > Moraxellaceae > Agitococcus. Next base: position 19,778 of record NZ_CALETI010000061.1, on the reverse strand, counting down.
CGAGTGGAGGCTTTTAAGGAATCAATAAAAATCGCTGCTTCAGGACAATTTGGCAAAATATCTTGCTCTAACTGACTGATTGCCGCTTCTAAGGTTAAACCCTGACGATACACTATTTTATAGGCACGTTTTAACAAACCAATGGTTTCACTTGTCCAACCACGACGGCGCATACCTTCAAAATTCATGCCTGTTGCTTCAGCAGGATTACCAAACACCATTACATAAGCAGGAATGTCTTTTAATACTAAGCTTGCACCGCCTGTCATGGCATAAGAGCCAATTTGACAGAATTGATGTACACCGGTATTTCCACCAATAATCACACTATTGCCGACCTTTACATGGCCAGCAATACCTGCATTATTGGCAAAAATACAATCATCGCCGACAATACAATCATGGGCAATATGAGTATTCACCATGAATAAATTACCGCTACCAATACGGGTAATACTGTTATCTTGCACTGTACCACGATGAATCGTACAGTTTTCGCGAATGACGTTATTGTCGCCAATTTCTAAAAAGGTTTGTTCACCCTTATATTTTTTATCTTGGCAATCTTCCCCTACCGTGGCAAATTGAAAAATACGATTATTTTTACCAATCGTGGTATGCCCCTTAATCACAACATGTGGGCCAATTTCACAACCACTACCAATCGTGACATTTGCGCCAATAATCGAATAGGGGCCAATCGTTACGTCATCGGCAATGTGTGCAGAAGGATCAATAATTGCTGTTGGATGAATGTTCATTTAGATTACCTGCTCGGCCACTAAAATATCAGCACTGGCGGCCAATTCGTCGCCAACCATTGCGCGACAAGAAAATTTATGAATATGTCGTTTACTGGTCACAAACTCGGCATGTAGCGTTAAGCAGTCACCTGGCACGACTTGTCTTTTAAAACGGGTATTATCAGTGCCTACTAACAAATAAATATGACCATCAATAGGCCGTTTACCGCTAGTTAAAAAACCTAATACGCCTGCAATTTGTGCCATTGCCTCTAAGATTAACATACCTGGCATAACAGGATAATCAGGAAAGTGACCACCAAAAAACTCTTCATTAATGGTCACATTTTTATAGCCCTTAACTGAACGTCCTAATTCAATTTCTGTGACACGGTCGACTAATAAAAAAGGATAACGATGGGGCAATAAGGCTTTAATATCTGCAATATGCAAAGGTAACTTTATTTGCTCAGTCATAATCAATCTCAGTTTTGAATTTGATGCTAATAGACAACACCAAATACTTATTGAGACTTACGAACTCCACCGAACTCAGTGCGCAAGCCCCTCAATCAAACATTGTCTAAAACCTGTATATTGATTATACCTGTCTTAAAGCTTAGTCTTGAGTTAATCGTTGCACAATTCCTTCGAGTTCGCGCAACCGTTTTGCCATATCGTCTAATTTCCTTAAACGAACAGCCATTTTTTTCCAATTATCGGTGCTATCAAAGGCAGTACCTGATGAGTAACTACCTGCCTGTGTAATCGACTTGGTAATCATGGTCATGCCTGTAATATGGACATTATCGCAAATTTCAATATGACCGACTAAACCGACACCACCTGCCAACACACAGTGGGCGCCGATTTTACTACTACCTGAGATACCACAACAAGCAGCAATTGCAGTATGTGCACCAATTTCAACATTGTGAGCAATTTGTACTTGGTTATCAATAATCGCACCTTCATGAATAATGGTGTCATCCAACGCGCCACGATCAATGGTGGTATTGGAACCAATATCGGCATCATTATGCACAACCACTCGACCAATCTGAGCAATTTTAAACCAACGACCTTGATGAGGTGCAAAACCAAAACCATCATCCCCCAACACCGCACCTGAGTGAATTGTGACTCGATCGCCCAACACACAATCATGATGAATCACGGCATTGGCACGAATACGACAATTTTTACCAATTTTTACCCGTGCACCAATAAATGCACCAGACTCAATGGTTGTACCGTCACCAATCACCGCCTCATCACTAATCACTGCACAAGCAGCAATGGCAGCTGTTTCTGAGATTTTTGCAGAATCACTAACAACCGCTTGAGAATGAATACCAACAATCCCTTTTGGTGTTTGATCAAAAAAATGCGTAAGTTGTGCATAAGCCGCGTAAGGACTAGCCACAATAATCGCTTGACCTTGATAGTTTTCTGCATCTTCTGCACGTAATAGAACAGCTCCAGCTTGGGTAGACGCTAAAGCAGAACGATATAAAGGATTAGCTAAAAAACTTAGTTGATGTGATTGGGCATTTTTGAGAGTACCTAAACCAGATATTGGGTACTCTAACTGACCTTTAACAGTTCCGCCTATTTGTTTAGCAATTGAAGCTAATGTCCACATAAATCCCCCTAGTCCCCAAAATAAAAATGCTAGCATTGATCTATACAAGCTAGCCTTTTTAATTTAAACGCTGTTTAATCGTGCTTACTACTATTTATTTCGCAGCATTTAATTTTTCAGTGATTTTTTTGGTGATATCAACCGCTGGATCAGCAAAAATGACATTTTTCTTTTCAATAATAATATCATAATTGCCTGCTTTACGAATTTCTTCAACAACTACTTCTGTTTTTGGAATTAAGGTTTTTAACATTTCTTGCTGAACTTCGTTAGCTCTTTTTTGCACAGCATCTGCTAAGTTTTTAAACTCATTTAATTTGCTTTCTGCTTGTTTTTGCAAGTCACGTTTATCCTTATCGCTCATAACACTGGCATTTTTTTGAAATTTTTCTTCAATAGCCGCAATATCTTTACGCAATTGCTCTAAACGATCACGCTGAGGCTTCATGTCGTTGTTAAGTTTTTCAAAGGTTTTTTTAGCCGTTTCAGTTGCCATAATCGCTGCTTGGCTATCTGCTACAGCAACATTACCAGCAAGTGCTGGCATAGCAAAACTTGTTAATAAACCAGCGATTAAATAAGAAGCTAAACGCATTCCCTCTTCTCCTATTGTTGTAAAAAGTTAAAACGGTTGACCAATGGTAAATTGGAAATTTTGTCGGTCATCGGCTTCATCATAATTAAATGGACGAGACAAACTAAAAGATAAAGGCCCAATGGCTGTTAGCCATGCAATCGAAATACCTGCACTATAGCGCAAATTTGATAAATCAAAATTATAAGGTGGATTATTACGATAATACACCATACCTGAATCAACAAAAAATACCGTACGTAATTGGCTATAATTTTTAGCAAATGGTGTGGGTACAATCAATTCAACCGAATTTTCGACTAAAACATTACCACCAACCACTTCTGGATCAGGATCATTGGCAATCACCGGACTACGAGGGCCTAAGGTATTATCACGATAACCACGTACCGAACCATACCCACCTGCAAAATAGTTTTTATAAAATGGTAAGCTATCACCATAACCTAAATCAGTACGTAAGCGTACGGTGAAATCGTCATTAATCGGAAAATAAATCTGTGCTGCATACGACAATTTTGTGTAGTTAACATCACTTGGTGGTACCGCAAACTCTAATGCCAAACGCTGAGAAGCACCTTTGGTCGCAAACACACCTCGGTTTAAACTATTGTAGTTCCACGATACAACGCCCATATAGGAGGTGATACTATTGCCATGCTCCGTAACAAAATTTTGCACTAACTGAGATGGCAAAGTGCCCAAGGTAATATCTGTTTGATCTATCCCTAAAGAAAAATTAATATTTTTGGTTTCATCGATTGGATAACCAAAACTCAAACTCGCTCCTTGTGAGTCTGTTGCATATCGGCTGATGTTACGCTCATCCAACTTGGTATTACGGTAATATATATTATAACCACGACTAATGCCGTCAACGGTAAAATAAGGGTCAGAAAAAGAAATATTATAATTATCACTCGTTTCTGAACGGTTTAAATTAATACCAACTTTATTACCTGTGCCTAAAAAGTTATTCTGACTTACCCCTAAACTAAAAATCATGCCAGAGCCACCTGAATAACCGACACTAGCGGTTAATGTTCCTGATGGTTGTTCTTGTACTTTAACATTGAGATCAACTTGATCGGTGGTATTGGGTACTTTAGGTGTTTCAATCGTCACGTCTTTAAAAAAACCTAAACGTTGTAAACGTAATTTTGATAAATCAATTTTATCGGTTGAGGCCAACGTCCCTTCAAATTGACGCATTTCTCGACGCAACACATGATCGTCTGTTTTATTATTGCCTTGAAAATTAACTCGACGTACATAAGTCTTTTTATTGGGATTGACAAAAAAGCTTAAATTAACTTTTTTATTTTGTTCGTCAATTTCAGGAATAGGATTAATTTCACTAAATAAATAACCATCACTACCTAAACGCTGTTTCATCAGCTTACTACTTGCTGTGACTAGCTGTTGTGAATAGTCTCGACCCGATTTAACGAGTAACAATTTTTGTAACTCTTGCTCGTTAATGGGAACTTCACCCAAAATTTTAGGCTCTCCAAATTGATATTTGTCACCTTCATTTAAACTAATATCAATAAAAACACTTTTTTTATCTTGGCTTAAAGTGACTTGATGCGAGTTAATCGCAAAATTAATATAGCCACTATCTAAATAAAATGAACGTAATGCCTCTAAATCGCCCATTAAACGCTCACGGGCATATTTATCATCACCTTTAAAAAATGAAGTAAAATGTGTGGCTTTAGACTGCATTAATTTTAGTAACTCTTTTTCACTAAAGGCTTTATTACCCAAAATATTAATTGTCGTGATTCGTGCAGATTCACCCTCATTAATTTTGACATCAACGGCAACGCGATTGCGTGGCTTAGCAATATTATTGACACTAATCGTTGCATCATAACGACCTTGGCCAAAATACACGCGCTCTAATTCGCCTTTAATATGATCTAAGGATGCACGTTTTAATACTTCACCTTCAACCAAACCAGCATCTTTAAGTGCCTTCATTAAGGTATCGGTATCAATCGCTTTATTACCTTCTAATTTAATACTAGCAATGGAAGGGCGTTCAATGACGTTGACAATTAATACATCACCGTCTCGTGCTAAACTAATATCTTCAAAGCTGCCTGTAGCAAAGAGCTGACGAATGGCTAGCGCAATTTTGGCATCATCTACCACATCGCCTGTATTAATCGGAAGTTGTGCATACACACTCGCTGGCGAAACACGCATCAATCCTTGAATTTGAATGTCCTTTACCGTAAATGAGCCAGTCTCAGCCACCGCCTGCGCAGACAAACACAGTGCGGCTGTTGTTAACAAAAGCCGTTGAGAAATCATAAAGGAATCCACTAACCAAATAATCGACTTAAATCATTAAAAATTGCTAAGAACATGAGGCAGCCCATCATTGCCATGCCTATTTTTAGCCCCATTTGCTGCACTTGTTCGGACAAAGGTCGTCCCATAATCCCTTCGGCTGCGTAATATACTAAATGTCCACCATCTAACACAGGTATTGGTAATAAATTTAATACCCCTAAACTGACACTTAACAATGCCATAAAACCAATCATGGCTTGCCAACCAATATTGGCGGTATGTCCTGCAACTTTAGCAATGGTAATTGGCCCACTCAAATTATCTAGTCCTATTAAACCCATCAACATTTTACCTAAAGAGCTTAAGGTCATGACAATTAAATCATAGGTTTTTTGACTTGCCTTCACTAAGGCAGTCCATGGATTAAATTGTTGGTGTTGAATATATTCAGGTGGAATCACAATCGGTTGTTGTTGTAAGGCAATACCTAGCTTGCCTTCTTTATTACCCACTTCATCACGTTCCATGCGCGGTGTCAGCGTTAAATTAACTGGCTGTCCTGCCCGTTCAACGATCACTGGAAAGCTTTTTTCAGGGCTAGTACGGACAATTTCAACAAAATCTTGCCATGTATTAATGACTTGTCCTTGCGCATTTAAAATTTTATCGCCCGCTTTTAAACCTTGTTGTGCAGCCGCACCACTTGCTACAACTTCACCAATAATCGGTTTTAATGGCGGTTGATAGGGTGTAAAACCTAAACTTAATAAGGGGTCTTGGCCTGATTTACTTAAATAGTTTTTAATGGCTAATTGCACATCCTGTGGTGTAGTCGCATTCGCTGATTTTACACTAAACGTTACTGTGCCATTTTCACCAACACGATTGACTAAAGCATAAGTAATCGCTTCCCAATCATGGGTTTGTTTGCCATCTACCGCAACAATTTCATCGCCAACTTTTAGACCAGCAATCGCGGCAGGAGTATTAGGTTTTACTTGGCCAACGACTGTTTTTAAACTTTCTGTGCCTTGTAAAAACAATATCCAAAATAAAAACACGGCAAACGCTAAATTAATGAGCGGACCTGCGGCAACAATCGCCATTCTTGCCCAGACAGGTTGGCGATTAAAGGCTTTAGGAATATCCTCAGCAGGCACTTCCCCTTCACGTTCATCGGCCATGCGTACATAGCCCCCTAAAGGAATAGTGGCGATTTGATAGTCTGTCCCATCTTTACCGCGCCATTTTGCTAAGGCAGGGCCAAAACCAATAGAAAAAGTTAATACTTTCACGCCCAAACGTCGTGCTGTCCAAAAATGGCCAAACTCATGGATGGCAATTAATGGCCCCAACACAATAATAGCGGCAAGAATGATTTGCAAAATACTCATACTGAATACTAATTTTAAAACGAAGAAAGTTTTTGCTGTGCCAATGCTCGCGCTTGTTGGTCAGCTTGGAGTATTGTGTCGAGATTATGCGCACTACTCATTGGTAATTGTGTAAGTACCGTATCAATCAGTTGACTAATCGCAATAAAAGGTAACTTTCCTGCTAAAAATGCGGCAACTGCCACTTCATTAGCCGCATTTAACATGGCTGGTGCTGTGCCACCCGTTTGCATGGCTTGACGCGCTAAGGCTAAACACGGAAAACGGCTTTCATCAGGTGGATAAAATTGTAATTGATGCTGACACAAGTCTAATGCGGAAACCCCTGCTTGAATACGCTCAGGATAAGCTAAGGCATTCGCAATCGGCGTACGCATATCGGGATTACCCAACTGCGCTAAGGTCGAACCATCAATATATTGTACCAAGGAGTGAATAATACTTTGTGGATGAATCACCACTTGCACTTGGCTAGGTTTAGCATCAAACAACCAGCAAGCCTCAATAAACTCTAAGCCTTTATTCATTAAGGTGGCTGAGTCCACAGAAATCTTACGCCCCATTACCCAATTCGGATGTTTACATGCTTGCTCTGGCGTGACATTTTGTAATTGTTCAGCACTAAATTCACGAAATGGCCCACCTGATGCCGTTAACAAAATCCGCTCAACACCAACTTTGCTTAAGCCTTGTTGATAGGTATTGGGCAAACATTGAAAAATCGCATTATGTTCGGAGTCAATTGGTAATAACGTGGCTTGATGGTCGGTAACTGCCTGCATAAACACTTGACCAGCCATTACTAAGGCTTCTTTGTTGGCCAATAATACGCGTTTACCTGCTTTGACTGCGGCTAAGGTAGGCAATAGGCCTGCTGCACCAACAATAGCTGCCATGACCGTATCACATTGCTCATGTGCCGCTACCCATGCTAAAGCTTGCTCACCTGCCAAAATTTCGGTCGGGCTTTGAGCTAATAATGCTTGGAGCTTTGGGATATCTTGCTCATGTTGAATCACAGCATAACGTGGCTGATATTGCTGACATAATTTCGCTAATTCGTCCAAGCGAGTATGTGCAGTCAAGGCAAAGACTTGATAACGATCAGGATGTAAGCCAACCACGGCTAAGGTGTTTTGGCCAATTGAACCAGTTGCGCCTAATATGGTAATTCGTTGCATTAGAAACCTCCTGCCAACCACCATCCTAAAGCAAATAAAGGTGCTGCGGCTGTTAAGCTATCAATACGGTCTAACGCACCGCCATGACCAGGAAAAATATTGCCAGAATCTTTGACGCCTGCTTGACGTTTAACCATTGATTCTAATAAGTCACCCAACACAGAAGCCAACACGGTTAATAATGATAAGCCCACAAAAGCCACAAAGCGTATTGCGGATAAATCACGATAAATCGCAACTGCCACAATTAACATACTAGTGGTGATTAAGCCCCCCACAAAACCTTCAATGGTTTTACCTGGACTGACACTGGGTGCAAGTTTGTGTTTGCCAAATTTGCGACCTGCAAAATAAGCGCCTGTATCTGCCCCCCATACCAAACAAAAAACATACAATAACCACCATGCTGATGCTTGGTGTAAATCGGTCAACCCAGCCCATGCTGGAATTAATAAAATCAAACCCGTTGGCACTAAGAGAATATTTCTTGCCCAAATTTTGGCTGATTCAGGAAAGGCCATCACCCAACGTAGAGCAACCAACCAAAAACCTACTGACACCATATAAAAAGGCTGCTTTAAAAATACCAGTTGCGGGATGTTCATCGCCACCAAACCTAAGGCAACAACAGCAACATACATCGCTCTTAATGGCATAGATGTCCAACGCATTAAAGCTGTCCACTCCCATGCGCCAACAAGCACAATGGCACCTGCAAACGCCATAAAAGGAATGTGACCATTGGCGAAAAAAATACACCAAATCACAATCGGGACTAAAATTAAAGCAGTTAATACACGTTCCTTAAGCATGATGAGACTCCACTTGCTCACTTGTTCGACCAAAACGGCGTTGACGACGGGCATAATCGCTTAGGGCATCATCTAAAGCTTGTTCATTAAAATCTGGCCACAACAACGGGCTAAAATAAAACTCAGCATAGGCGGTTTGCCATAATAAGAAATTACTGATGCGTAAATCCCCTCCTGTACGAATCATAAGATCAACAGGTGGTAAATCACTCATTTGAATTTGTTGTTGATATAAATTTTGAAAATCTTCCATCGACAATTGGGCAACATCTAGTTTGCCTTGTTGTGCTTGTAAAGCGAGTTGCTGTGCGGCATGTGCCATATCCCATTGGCCACCATAACTCACGGCTATCACCAAGGTCATGCCCGTATTATTGGCTGTTTTACTTTCAGCATCATTCATGCCTTTTTGTAATAATGGTGCAAAACGACTTCTGTCACCAATAAAACGTACTCGTAAATTATTTTTGTGCAATTCAGCCACACGTTTATCTAAGGCATGAACAAATAAACGCATTAATAAACCCACTTCTTGTTCGGGTCTGCGCCAGTTTTCACTTGAAAAGGCAAAGACCGTTAGCACTTGTATGCCACGTTTAGCAGCATGCTCAACAATAGCTTGTAAGGCTGATTCGCCCGCTTTGTGTCCTGCACCGCCAATTAAGCTTTTGGCTTTTGCCCAACGATTATTACCATCCATAATAATGGCGATGTGTTTTGGCAAGCTGCCAGCATGACTATCAATATCAGGTGCTAAACTCACAAAAAAACTCCAATAATCTACTTAAATAAAAGGCGGATTACTCCGCCTTTTTAGTTTCCACATTGTGCAAAATTATACTTGCATCAACTCTGCTTCTTTAGCTTGTAGAGCTTTTTCGATTTCAGCAATAGATTTATCGGTAATCTTTTGCACTTCTTCTGTGGCACGACGTTCTTCATCTTCAGAAATTTCTTTCTCTTTTAACAATTCTTTCACGTCTGCTAATACATCACGACGAATATTACGCACTGCAACACGCGCATTTTCGGCTTCAGCACGTGCCATTTTTTGCATATTACGACGCGTTTCTTCGGTTAATGCAGGTAATGGAATACGAATAACATCACCCGTTAAAGGATTTAACCCCAAATCTGAGTTACGAATCGCTTTATCAATTACTTGAATCATAGTGCGTTCATAAGGTTGTACCAATAAGGTACGTGCATCTTCAACACCTACGTTAGCAACTTGATTTAATGGCGTGTCCATACCGTAATATGGCACCATAATGTCCTTTAAAATAGCAGGATGTGCGCGACCTGTTCTAACTTTAGCAAAAGCGACATCTAAGGCGTCTACACTTTTTTTCATGCGAACTTCGCAATCTTTTTTTAAATCATTAATCATGTGAAAATTCCTTAACGAGGTTTATTGCCAATTAATGTGCCTTCACTTTGACCACAAACAAGGTTTAATAATGCACCTTGTTTATTCATGTCAAACACACGCAATGGCATACTTTGGTCACGACACAAACAAATAGCTGTTAAGTCCATGACACCTAATTTTTTATCCAATACTTCATCAAACGTTAAATAATCATATTTGACAGCATCAGGATTTTTGAAAGGATCGGCATCATATACGCCATCCACTTTAGTTGCTTTTAACACCACATCAGCATTAATTTCGATACCACGTAAACAAGCAGCGGTATCTGTAGTAAAGAATGGATTACCTGTGCCTGCAACAAACACACACACATCACCGCTTTGCAAAGCGCGAGTTGCGGCACGACGGTCATAATGGTCAACCACACCACTCATTGGAATTGCAGACATAATACGGGTTTTAATGTTATTGCGCTCTAAAGCATCACGCATGGCTAAACCATTCATAACAGTGGCCAACATACCCATATGGTCACCTGCAACACGATCTAAGCCAGCTGCTTGCAAAGCTGCACCACGGAACAAATTACCACCGCCTAAAACGATACCAACTTGTACCCCAATACCCACTAATTGACCCACCTCTAAAGCCATACGATTTAAGACTTTAGGATCAATACCCATATCTGCATCACCTGCTAGGGCTTCACCTGAGAGTTTTAATAGAATACGTTGATAAGTAGGACGACGCTCAACCATGTGTTTCTCCTTTGGTGATTTGGCACTAAATAGCCGCGCATCTTAACAGAAAGCAGCCTTTGGCAAAATAGAGCGATGACTAAGGATTTATCGTTGTTTAAATTATTTTAACCATTGATAAATTTTTTCGCGTAATTCTTGAATCCTAATCGGTTTACTCATAAAGTCATTCATGCCTGCCTCAAAACAGGCTTCTCTGTCTGTTGCCATGACATTGGCCGTCATTGCAATTACAGGTAAGTCGGTGAATTGCTCTATTAAGCGTAATTGCCTTGTGGTTTCCAAACCATCCATAACTGGCATTTGCAAATCCATTAAAACCACATCATAAAAATTACCCACTTGTTGTAATAGACTTAAAGCAACATAACCATTCTCGGCAACATCAACCTCTGCCCCCAAAGATTCCAACAAACGCACACCAACTAATTGATTAATGGTGTTGTCTTCTACCAATAAAATACGTCGGGCTAAAAAAGGCTTTTCTTCTATAAACTTTGCTTTAGGGATGGCACTAGGAACCAAACCTAATAACACTTCTTCGGTAATAGGTTTAGTAAAACAATGTTTAAAATCAATCATTGTCCCTAACAGAGGATCAGATTCTTGCAAAGGTGTTTGCAATAAAATCTTAGGCAACGCTTTGGGTAAATATTGTACGCTATGCTCATCAGCAAAATCGGCATCTAATAAGACAAAATCATAATGACTTGTCTCAATGGTTAATGATTCATCTAGACGTTCAAAAATATCTACTTCCCATTGTAAACGTTCGGCAATAGAACGGATCGCCAATGCGGAATGATGATTATTATCTATTAATAATAAATTGAGTTTGGGTATATTGATTGATTCTAACGAAGAACTATCTTGTGGGGCTTCAATCAAGTCAATAAATACATCAAAACGACTACCTTGATTTACCTTGCTTTGCACTTTGATTTCGCCATTCATTAGCTCAATCAATCGTTTACAAATGGTTAACCCCAATCCTGTTCCACCATATTTACGAGTTGTAGATGCATCTGCTTGGCTAAATGCTTCAAAAATTTTGGCTGCTTGCTCAGTCGTCATGCCTATGCCAGTATCACGCACCCATAAATGCAAACGTTGTTGGTGATTTTTATTGGTAATCGTCGCAACACCTATTTCTATTTCACCCTTCGCACTAAACTTAATTGCATTACCTAAAAGGTTAGTCAATATCTGACCAAGACGTAATAAATCGCCTAATAATACTTTTGGAACATCTGGCGAAACATAAAATAATACTTCTACAGGCTTATGCTGTGTGGCACTTAATGCTAAAGCTCGCAATGGCTCTAATAATTGCGCAATAGTAAATGGTTGTTTTTCTAATTCTAATTTTCCTGCTTCAACCTTAGAAAGATCCAAAATATCATTTAATAAGCCCAGCAAAAACTCGCCTGAACTATAAATTTTAGTCACATAATCATGTTGTCGTTCATTAAGCTCAGTTTTTTCTAAAAGCGCAGTTAGCCCCAAAATACCATTCATTGGTGTGCGAATTTCGTGACTCATATTAGCCAAAAATAAACTTTTGGCTTGTGTCGCTTGCTCGGCATTCTCTTTTGCTGTCAATAAAGCAGTTTGATATTTTTTTTGGTCGGTCAAATCAATAAAGGCTACCAAACTTAAAGAACCAATCAAAATAGCATGAAAACGGATGTAACTCTCACTGCCATCACGACAACGAACCGTTGCTTCCATCGGTTCTAAGACTTGATGACTTTTACGGGCTAACTCTAAACGCTCATACCATATTTTTTGAATTTGCTCTCTATAACTAGGATTAGGATAGGCTACTCGCCACCAATCCTCCACATCATGTAATTCACTAGGTTGATAACCAAACATATTAATAAATGTTCGATTTAACATTTTGATAATCCCGACTTTACCTTTAAAAATCGCAAAAGCAATCGGGGCATTTTCAATTAATAAACGAAAACGTTTTTCGCTTTCTGCTAATTCTTGTTGTGCTTTTTCGGCTAATAATTTACGCGTCATTAAACGATGACGAAAGTAAAAAACAATCGCTAACAACACCACAAACATCAGGATCATTAACAATAATAAGATAATATCTGGATGCAAACGCCAAATATCTCTAATATAAATATTTTCTTTTTTAATCCCCAACCAATGTTGTCTAATACGTTGATGTTGCTCTGGTGTTAACTCATTTAAGGCTTTATTTAGAATAGACACAAATTCAGGCCAATCTTTACGCACTCCCATCGATAATGGTGATTGATATTGTGTCACTGCTGCCAGCTTTAAACCTGTCATATGCAATTGCTGTACGGCATAGGATGCTGAGGCATAGTTAGTCAATACATAATCAACCTGACCTAGAGCCAATGCTGATAACAAATCTCGCAAATAGGGATAACGCACTCTTTGTATTGTGGGATAATTTTGTTGCAAGATTTCATCTGCATAATAATCTGCTTCTACACCAACACGTTTTCCTGATAAATCTTCTAACTGCCCAATAAAAGCTTCATCAGATCGGGTTAAAATGACAACAGGAAAAGAAATATAAGGCTGGGAAAAGTTTAAAAACTGATCACGTTTGGGGGTAGAAACAATAGAAGGCGTAAAATCTAATTGTTTTTGCTCTAATTGTTGTTGGGTGTCTGACCACGGTTGAGCTGGTGCTATTTGAAATTTGACACCTATTTTTTGCGACAATAACGCCAAGTAATCGGCACTCATTCCCTGATGCTTACCTTGTTCATCCATAAACTCATAAGGTGGCCATGCAGGATCAACACCTACTCGAATCACAGGATGATTTGCTATCCAAGCTTGTTCTTCGGGGGTTAACTCTAAAGCTGCCAATATGGTCGACCACATGACCAATATCAACATACTTACATGAACCACCAAAGTCCTCAGCCCTATGCGCATTATTATTATCATCCTAAAGCAAAGATTCTCAAGAATTTACCATATACTAAGGGCTAAAACAAAAATACCCGCTTTAAGCGGGTATTTTTCTAACAAATAAAATTAATTATTTGTTACCAGCGGCAGCAGCTTGTTGAGCAGCTACTTCAGCAGCGAAGTCCACTTCTTTCTTCTCAATGCCTTCACCCACTTCTAAACGTGTGAAGCTGTTGAGTGTTGCACCTGCTTTCTTTAATAAAGCACCAACCGTTACGTCTGGGTCTTTAACAAAAGCTTGTTCTGTTAAGCTAACTTCTGCTAAATACTTCTTCAAGCTACCTTCAATCATCTTCTCAACGATGTTTTCTGGCTTGCCAGATTCGCGAGCTTTAGCAGCATAAATTTCTTTTTCACGCGCTAAAACGTCAGCAGGAACATCGGCTGGGTTGATAACCATTGGGTTGCTTGCAGCAATGTGCATAGCCACATCACGACCTAATTCAGCATCACCACCTGTTAAAGCAACAGCAACACCAATTTTTAAACCGTGAATATAAGTTGCAACGATGTCACCTTGTACTAAAGTAGCACGACGGATTTGGATGTTTTCACCGATTTTTTGAACCAAAGCAACACGAGCTTCTTCAACGGTCACGCCTTCGTCGTAGCTTAAACCAGAAATAGCAGCAACATCAGTTGCACCGTTAGCTAAAGCAATTTGAGCAACTTTATTAGCAAATTGTGCAAAGTTTGCATCTTTAGCAACAAAGTCAGTTTGACTGTTAACTTCTAACAATAAAGAAGTTTTGCCATCTGCACTGTTAGCAACCAAAATTGCACCTTCAGCAGCAACGTTACCTGCTTTTTTAGCAGCTTTAGTTGCACCAGATTTGCGTAAGTTGTCGATAGCGACTTCGATGTCACCACCTACTTCGGCTAATGCTTTTTTGCATTCCATCATGCCTAAACCAGTACGCTCACGTAATTCTTTAACGAGGCTAGCGGTAATTTCTGCCATGTTGATATCCTCTTAATTGCTAATCAAACTTAAAACAAGATAAGTTTTTGTTGAAAATCATGTAATTGATAAAAAGAAAGGGAGACTAAGCTCCCCTTCTCTTTGCTTAAAAAATTAAGCTGTTTCTTCTGGAGCAGCAGCTTCTTCAGTTGCTTCTGGTTCACGACCACCAGCTTGTGTTGCAGCGTATTCTTTGCCTTCTAAAATAGCATCAGCCATAGAACCAGCATATAATTGAATAGCGCGGATCGCGTCGTCGTTACCAGGAATAATGATGTCAACACCATCTGGGTTAGAGTTAGTATCAACCACACCGATTACTTTGATACCCAATTTACGGGCTTCTTGAATAGCAATCGCTTCATGGTCAACGTCGATGATAAATAAAGCATCTGGCAAACCGCCCATATCTTTAATACCACCAAAGCTCTTTTCTAACTTTTCCATTTCGCGAGTACGCTCTAAAGCTTCACGCTTAGTCAACTTAGCAAAAGTACCGTCTTGAGCTTGTTGTTCTAACTCTTTGAAACGCTTGATAGATTGGCGAATTGTTTTCCAGTTGGTTAACATACCACCTAACCAACGGTGATCAACGTATGGCATACCACAACGTTGAGCTTCGGCACGAATAATGCCAGAAGCAGCACGTTTTGTACCAACGAATAACACTTTGTTGCGCTTAGCAGCTAAACCATTGGCATAGTTTAATGCCTCGTTTAAAGCAACTGCAGTATATTCTAAGTTGATGATATGAATTTTGTTGCGTGCACCAAAAATATATTGACCCATTTTTGGGTTCCAGAAACGGGTTTGGTGACCGAAGTGTGCGCCTGCTTGTAACAGGTCACGCATAGAAACTTGTGCCATGATTAACTCCAATTAGGGTTAGGCCTCCATATATCCCAACTACCGACTGTCGTTTTCACGCTCAGCACCCAATAATTGTGTCGATATATGTGCGTTATGTGTAAAATTAATTTAGACTTACGCGCCAGAAAGATAACGCGCTTATCTGCTGTGTGGATTCAAACATCCAAACAAGGCGCGCTTTATACCATAATCGCTGTTTAGCCTCAATCGTGATTTAAAAATTTATGACTGTTTCTCTTAAAACTGCCGACGAAATTGCCAAAATGCGTGTCGCAGGCAAACTTGCTGCCGATGTATTGATGATGATTGGCCCTTATGTAAAAGCAGGTGTAACTACCGAAGAATTAAATACCATTTGCCATGATTATATTGTTAATGTGCAAAATGCGATTCCTGCACCGCTCAATTATCGCGGCTTTCCCAAAAGCATTTGTACCTCAGTTAACCATGTGGTATGTCATGGCATTCCGACAGATAAAAAAGTGCTCAAAAATGGTGACATTATTAATATTGATGTGACCGTCATTAAAGACGGCTATCATGGCGACACCTCTAAAATGTTTATTGTCGGTGAAGGCTCTATTTTAGCGCAACGTTTAGTTCAAATTACCCAAGAATGCTTGTATAAAGCCATTGCTTTAATTAAGCCACAATGTCGCTTGGGTGATATTGGTGCAGTGATTCAAAAACACGCAGAGACGAATCGTTTTTCAGTGGTACGCGATTACTGTGGTCATGGTATTGGCCATATTTTCCATGAAGAGCCACAAATTGTGCATTATGGTAAAGCAGGAACTGGCTTAGAGTTGGTTGCAGGTATGACATTTACCATTGAGCCGATGATTAATGCAGGGAGTTATCATACCAAGTTATTACCTGATGGTTGGACGGCTGTGACCAAAGATCACAAATTGTCTGCCCAATGGGAGCATACATTACTAGTGACTGCGACAGGTGTTGAAGTATTAACCGCTCGTCCTGAAGAAGATTTTAGTTTTTTGAGTGTTTGAATCATATCGTATTCCCTCCCCTAGTTTAGGGGAGGGTTAGGGTGGGGTCTTGCTGCTTAGCAAATCCCCCCTCCCAACCTCCCCCTTATCAAGGGGAGGAGCAATGCGTTTTAGTTATTTTTAAGAGACCAGCCATGCAAACGCCGAGTTTGATTCCACACGTCTTAGACCTCCAATTACTGCACGATAAAATACTTGAACCGAGTGTATATCGTCAGTTATTAAAAGATTGTCAACAACAACTTTGGGAACGTTTTAATAACGGTGAAGATGTTCGTTTATTGGTTCAGGCTCGTGCCGAAGCGGTGGATTTGGTGTTACAGCACGTTTGGCGACGCTTTGATTTGGAGCAAGAAACAGAGGTTGCCTTATTAGCCGTTGGTGGTTATGGTCGTGGTGAGTTACACCCCTATTCTGATATTGATGTGTTGGTGCTACACCGCCACAGCCAATTGAGTGATGATCTCGAACAAAAAATTAGTCAATTTATTACCTTATTGTGGGATTTGGGTTTAGACATTGGTTCGAGCGTCCGTTCCTTAGAAACGTGCATTGATAAAGTCAATGAAGATGTCACCATTGCCACGACTTTTTTAGAAAATCGTACGTTATCTGGTGACGATAATTTACGTCAAAACCTATTAGAACTGATTGCACCTTTGTGGTCGGATGCAGTGTTTTTTGAAGCTAAACGCGATGAGCAAATTGCACGCCACCGCAAACATAATGATACCGAATATAACCTCGAACCTGACCTAAAAAATGCTCCCGGTGGTTTGCGTGATATTCAAACCATTTGTTGGGTGACCAAACGCCACTTTCAAAGCTCAAACTTATACGATCTAGTTAGAAATGGCTTTTTAACCGAATTTGAGTACAAAAAGTTATACGAAGGTGAAACCTTTTTATGGCGTGTGCGTTTTGCTTTGCATCATATTGCAGGACGTAACGAAAACAAGCTTCTATTTGATTATCAACGCACTTTAGCTTTGCAATTTGGTTATAGCGACAACAATGCCAACCGTGCGGTTGAGCAGTTTATGAAGCAGTATTATCGTGTTGCCATGCACTTGTCGATGCTCAACGAAATGCTTTTGCAATACTTTGATGAAGCGATTCTAAAAGCGGACGAAGTTGCCAATATTGAAGTATTATCTGATGATTTTCAATTAATTAACAATCATTTAGAAGTACGTCATCATCAAGTATTTGCACGTAATCCTTGTGCATTAATGGAGCTATTTGCGATTTTATCTGACAACCCTGATATTGAAGGGGTTCGTGCCAGCACCATTCGTTTGATTATGGTTGAAGCACGTAAAATTAATGACGACTTCCGTAATAATCCGCAAAACAAAGCCTATTTTATTGAAATTTTACGTTCATCACGTTATTTGTTTTCGACATTAAGACGCATGAAACGTTATGGGGTTTTAGGCCAATACTTACCTGCCTTTGGTGCGATTATTGGCCAAATGCAATATGACTTATTTCATATTTATACGGTTGATGCCCATACCCTCTTGGTCATTAAAAATATGCGCCGTTTTAGATATGCCGAAACACGCGAGCAATTTCCTGTTGTTGCTGAAGTTGCCCAAAATCTTAATAAACCAGAATTATTGTACTTAGCTGGTTTATTCCATGATATTGGCAAAGGTCGTGGTGGAGACCACTCAGAACTTGGTTCGGTTGATGCCATTGAATTCTGTTTAAGTCATGGTTTATCACAACGTAGTGCCAACTTAGTGGCATGGCTAACGCGTAATCATCTATTAATGTCAATGACGGCACAAAAACAAGATTTAAGTGACCCCGAAGTGATTCATAACTTTGCTAAACAAGTGGGAGATATTGCTCATTTAGATTATTTGTATGCCTTAACCGTTGCCGATATTTGTGCAACAAATCCCAAGTTATGGAACTCGTGGCGTGCGTCCTTATTAAGACAGCTTTATCAGCAAACCCGTCGTGCCTTACGCCGTGGCCTCAATAATCCCATTGATTATGAAGAATTGATTGCCGAAACACGTATTACCGCTATGGAAGAGTTATTGGCCGAAGGTTTTGATGAGCAAGCGATTACCGCTATTTGGCAAAACTTAGGTGATGATTATTTCTTGCGTGAGAGTGCCAAAGATGTGGCATGGCATACCCGCGAAATTTTGCAACATGGCAACAGCACACAACCTTTAGTAGCAGTACAAAAAAGTCATACCAATCAATTTCAAGGGGCAACCCAAATCTTTGTTTACACTAAAGATTTACCAAATTTGTTTGCCGCGTCGGTAGCTACCCTAGACCACGAACATTTAACGGTATTAGATGCACGGATTATCACTGCGACCAACCATTACTCCTTAGACACCTATATTGTCTTGGATGAAGACAATACCCCGATTACTGATGCCCACCGTTTAGAAAAAGTCCGCCAACATTTGGTTAAAACTTTATCTAATCCTGAGCACTTTCCGACTATTGTTCATAAACGTCTGCCTCGTGAACTCAAACACTTTAAAGTGAAGACTGAAGTACACATTAGCAATGACATCGTTAAACAACAAAGCTCCCTTGAAATCATCACCCTTGATAGACCGGGTTTATTGGCTAAAATTGGCTTAATTTTTATGCAGCACGGGGTTAGTTTGCAAAGTGCGCGGATTGCGACTTTGGGTGAACGTGCCGAGGACGTATTTTTTATTGGTGATGCCCACGGTCAACCTATTTCTAATCCTGAACTTTGCCAACAACTAGCCGATGCCTTGCGTCAACAGTTAGATACAGTGAATTAATATGAATCCTGATTTAAGCCTACTGCATGCCTATCCCTTTGAAAAACAAGGCTTGTTTAAATGAAGTAAGGCTTTCACTTCCTTTATCTGTTTTATCGTTTACTATCCAAACAACAACTCCACCTTGTTTTGTAACTCTAAATAGTTCTTTTGCCACATTTTCAAAGTCAAAAGAATATCCATTATAATTTCTTAAATCGTCATAAGGTGGGCTTGTAACGGTTAAATCAATGGAATTATCATGCATTCTTAACATAGTATCAAGGTTGCTTTCATTGTAAATTTCAAGGTCGGAGTGCTTCCAAAAAGGCTGCACATAACACTGCATTGGCAAAATAGCCGTTTCAGTGCTGTTATTGGGCTTT
>NZ_CALETI010000060.1 GCF_937920075.1 uncultured Agitococcus sp. | reverse complement strand
CTTTTAAAAATAGCCATGCGACTAAAGGAATAAAAACGGGTGAAGAATAGGTAAAGACCATGGCATTTGATAGGGGCAAATGAGCAATGGCATAAAAAAAGCCATACATTGCCGCTAAACCAACTAGGGCGCGCCATAAATGCATCCATAGTTTATCGGTGATAAAAAAACGCTTACCTTGATATAAAGCAAAGGGCAATAATAACAAAGTGCCTGTGAGATTACGCATAAAGACCACCGTCGCGTTATCTACCGTATGTGAGGCAAAACGAATTAATACCCCCATAGAAGCAAATAATAAGGCAGATAAACTTAATAACGCTAAGCCTTTGAGCAAATGAGATTGGGGCATAAAAGCCTAAAACTAGAAATGATAAAGAGAAGGTATTATAATAGATTTTTTTGATAAGAGAGGGATAATGAAAAAGCATCCTTGCAGATAAAAATCCTATAATAATTCACGCACCGAAAAACTGCCTGAGCTTTGTTGTTCGGTTAAATTAATTGCGTTATGTAGTACAGCATCCGCTTTTACAGGCCCTAAAACATCACACAAGGCCACATAAACCAAGTTTAAACAACGACGCATGGCTTTCACTTCCATATAAAATGAACTTGGTAATGTATAACCCTGACTAAAAAATGCTTTTAAATCACGAGTGATAATCGTATTTAGTTTGAGCGTCTCAATTTGTTGTGTGGTTAGTAGCCGAACTTTTTGTTGATGATCATGTGTTAAGCTTGACAGAATGTTGGTTAATAATAACTCAAAACAAGACGTCGCCCCTTGTGTTAAGACAGGAGGTGTTGCTATTTTTTCTGATTCTGTTGCCGCAGAACCATTTGGCGAGTTATTGAGTGCCAAAAATAGAGCTTGAAGAATTTTAGAGCGTTGGCCAGCAACATTGTTATCACAAAACTCACTAATAAAACGTTGCAGCGCAAAAGTTGGTTGGTGTGCGTATTTATGCTCCCAAATAATTAACGCTTCCTCTAAAGTCTCTTGACTTAAATACGGTGCCAAAGCATTGGCAATGGCCATTCTTTTCATCGCAAACATTTCTTTCTCATCATCATTTAAATGCGGTCGTTTTAACGGGTTATTCACTAACATAGACAGACCTCGCGAGTTTGTTGTTAAGTGGATTAACAACAAACATGAAGTTTGATTGATTAGATTACAATTCACCCCGAGAGGCTAAATTCTCGCTGTTGAATAACTTTTGATGTTGAAATTCGGGATAACCGATTTCGGCATGTTCGGTATAGTCCAAGCCACGTTGTTCATGTAATGGGCTAGCACGTAAACCAATCACTTTATCAATTGCGGTGTACATCAACCATGACAAACCAAAGCCCCAAACAAAAGCAACAGCAATCCCTAATGCTTGAATCATCACACGTTGACCATTAAACAAATCACCTGCATAAAATAAACCTGCGGCTAATGTTCCCCATGCACCGCAAAAACCATGCACGCTGACGGCATCCACCACATCATCCAAACGAAATTTAGCTAATAACGTAGGGCCTACTAAGGTAACGCCACCAGCAATAATACCTGTCACAATCGCAAATTGTGGATCCATCGTTGCACAACCAGCGGTCACTGCCACTAAGCCACCTAAAGAGCCATTGACTGTGCTAGTTAATAAAACGGGACGATTCAAAATCCAACTAAACACTGCAACACCTGTTGCACCTGCACAAGCGGCTAAGTGCGTGTTTAAAATGATTTTGCCAATACTGGCATCACCCACTAAGGTTGAGCCACCGTTAAAACCAAACCAGCCAAACCACAATAAAAAGCCACCTAAAGCCACTAAACTTAAATTGTGACCTGCAATTGGCCGAGAGCTGCCATCGCTACCAAAACGGCCTAAACGTGGGCCAAGGATCATAATTCCAGCCAAAGCACACCAGCCACCAATGGAGTGAACAACGGTAGAGCCTGCAAAGTCGATAAAGCCCAATTCTTTTAACCAGCCAGTGCCAGAGCTATATGCTCCCCATGCCCAACTGCCAAAAACTGGATAAATAAAGGCGGTAATTAAACAAGCACCAATTAAGTACGCGCTATAACGCATACGCTCAGCCATTGCACCAGAAACAATAGTGGTAGCCGTTGCAGCAAACATCATTTGGAATAATAAAAAGCTATAATCCCAATGACTGCCATTGCTGAGCATAAATAAATCTGTGCCAAACCAACCAGTTTGATTTGCACCAAACATTAAGCCAAAGCCTAAAAACCAAAAAATGACACCACCAATACAACAGTCCATGTAGTTTTTCATAATGACATTGACCGCATTTTTACTGCGTGCCATGCCGCCCTCAACTAAGGCAAATCCTGCCTGCATTAAAAATACTAAGGCAGAAGCAGTCATTAACCAGACGGTATTTAATGAAGTGGAAACATCGGCAATAGATGTTTCAGCGAAAGCATTGGATGAGCAAAACAGTAATGCAACATAATAAATATAACGATTCATAAACATAAACCCCCGTTGGTTATGTTTGGTGTAAAGCAATCGTTATGCCAATTGTTATAAAAATTTTATAAAACAATGGGTTATTTTATTTTTGAGATGGGGTTGTTTGATTTTTTGTTAATTGGTTCACATTTGCTCAAAATGGCGTATGCCCTATAATGAAACATTTTGCGCCATTATAGGGCTTGTGCATTTTTATGGAGCTTGTTTTAGTTTCGCTTCTAATTCTTTAATTTGTTGCTCTTTAAGCCTCACAATTTCGTTGCTGTCTTTGAGTTGTGATTCAAGATTTTTTTTGCGGTCTTCAAGGTTCTTTTGATTTTCAACAACACGTTCTGCTTCTTCACCTGCAAGTCCTTTAATTTTAGCGGTATTTACAGGTGGCGGTGGTGGGGTTGTAGTTTTAGGGGTGGGAGCAACCGTAGGCGTTATTGAGGCAGGTGTAGGCATGGCAACGGGTGGCGGTGTAGTGGCTGTTGTTTCGGTTGTTGCAGGGGCAGCTTCGACGCTCGCACTAGGGGCAACAATGGCAGTGACAGGTGGACACACTTTTTCTTCTTTTTGTTGGGTCATTAATACGGCGGTAATGCTGGCTGTGGTGACAACACTACCTAATACAAAACCCAATGCACCAATAATTAAATGATCGCGATTAAATGCCGCCACGTTTATTGTTCCTTATTTATTATAGAGACTAAAAAAATGAAATAGTGGCGAAGTATGGGGTGTCTGTCAACTGTGGATGACGTTTGTTAAACTTAATGTAGTAGGGTGTCATTAGCGGTAGCATAATGCACCGAATTTTTATATTTTATCGTTAAAAATGATGCAATGCTGCATATATGAAGGCTAAATTAGGAATAAATTTAATCACAAAAAATGGTCATTGAGCTTGGCCAGCCCTGAGCATAGTCGAAGGGGCGAAATGTTGCCATTGTTCCACATCAAAGCCCAACACAATATCGTTATTATCCAACACCAACAAAGGCCGTTTAATCATGCTTAAATTTTGCAAAATAATTGGTTTAATACTTTGATTATCTAAGGTATTTTTATCCAAAGCCAACTTGCGCCATGTTGTGCCTTTTTGATTGACAATCGCTTGCCAACCCACACGATTTAACCAATCATCTAAGGTCTTTTCATCTAAAGCTGCTTTTTTATAATCATGAAATTGATAAGCAATGCCTTGACCGTCTAGCCATCTAAAAGCTTTTTTCATGGTGTCACAGTTTTTAATGCCATAAATGGTGAGCATATTTTGCTTGTCCTACAAATACTTTTTTTGGCGATGGTGTTCCCTCTCCTGCTAGGAGAGGGCTAGGGTGAGGTCTCACTTAATCAACACGCAACAATTCATTTAAGCCCACTTTGCTACGGGTTTGAGCGTCAACTTTTTTAACAATAATGGCAGCATATAAGCTGTATTTGCCACATTTTGACGGTAAAGAACCAGAAACCACCACAGAACCCGCAGGCACACGACCATAGTGAATTTCGCCTGTTTCACGGTCATAAATTTTGGTAGATTGACCAATATACACGCCCATTGACAACACTGAGCCTTCTTCAACAATCACACCTTCAACCACTTCGGAGCGTGCGCCAATAAAGCAATTGTCTTCAATAATGGTTGGATTGGCTTGTAATGGCTCTAACACACCACCAATACCTACACCACCTGATAAATGCACGTTTTTACCAATTTGTGCACAAGAGCCGACGGTTGCCCATGTATCAACCATAGAACCTTCATCGACATAAGCACCAATATTGACATAAGAAGGCATCAACACCACGTTACGTGCAATAAAACTACCACGACGAGCAGTGGCAGGTGGCACAACACGAATACCAGACTCTTTAAACTGTTCGGCTGTCCAGTCGGCAAATTTGGTTGGTACTTTGTCATAAAACTGAATCGCACTGCCGCCAGACAAAGGCTCGTTGTCATTTAAGCGGAAAGATAACAACACAGCCTTTTTTAACCATTGATTAACAACCCATTCACCGTTTACTTTTTCGGCAACACGAGCTTTGCCGCTATCTAATAATTGAATGGCTTCAGCCACCGCATCACGCACATCTTGTGGGGCATTTGTTGGGCTAAACTGTAAGCGGTCTTCAAAAGCTTGAACAATAATATCGGAAAGGGACATGGATTTTCTCCTAATTAAATAACACTTATTTGAAATCCCCCTAACCCCCTTTATAAAAGGGGGAACTCCCTCCTTTTCAAAGGAGGGGTGGGGAGGATTTTATGACAGTAAATTAACAATTCGCTGTGCAGCATCCACACAATCAGCAACAGGGGCAACCAACGCCATACGCACATAATTTTGAGCAGGGTTTTGGCCAAGATGGTCAGTGCGACCTAAATAACGGCCAGCTAACACGGTAATATGGGCTTTTTCATATAAAAACTGAGCAAAGGTTTCGTCGGTAAAACCATCAGGTACTTTTGCCCAAAAATAAAATCCTGCATCGGGCATGGTGAGCGGTAAAACAGGGTGAACGATAGCATAAAAGTCAGCAAATTTTTGCCGATATTGCTCACGATTTTCAATGACGTGTTGTTCGTCTTGCCAAGCTGCAATCGAGGCGTATTGATGTTGAACAGGCATGGCCGAACCGTGATAGGTACGATACAACAAATACGGCTTGAGAATATGGGCATCACCTGCCACAAAGCCTGAGCGTAAACCAGGTAAATTTGAGCGTTTGGATAAAGAATGAAACACCACACAATTTTTATAATCGTGGCGACCTAATTCAGCACAAACTTGCAATAAACCTAAGGGTGGGGTGTTTTCGTCAAAATAAATTTCGGAATAACACTCATCAGAGGCAATGACAAAGCCATATTGATCACTGAGTGCAATTAACTTGCTTAAGGTTTGTTTGTCTAAAACAGTACCTGTTGGATTGGCTGGCGAGCAAATAAATAATAATTGGGTGCGCTGCCAAACTTCAGCAGGTACGCTGTCAAAATCAGGGCTAAATTGGTTATGGGCATGACACGATAAGTAATACGGCTCTGCACCTGCTAAATAGGCCGCACCTTCATAAATTTGATAAAACGGATTTGGCATCACCACTAAAGGTTTATCGTGTTGACGATTCACGACCGCCTGAGTAAACGAGAACAACGCTTCGCGTGTACCATTAACAGGCAAAACTTGGTTTTCGGCATCAATACTGCTCAGTTTAAAACGTTGCAATAACCAACCAGCAATCGCTTGACGCAATTCGGCAATGCCTTTAGTGCTTGGGTAAGTCGCTAAATGTTTGGCTTGTTGGTTAATAATGTCAATGACAAAACGAGGGGAAGGATGTTTTGGCTCACCAATCGACAAACCCACTGCTTTAAGATGGCTTGGTGGTGTTAAACCCTTAAATAATTGCGCTAATTTCTCAAAGGGATAAGGGT
>NZ_CALETI010000059.1 GCF_937920075.1 uncultured Agitococcus sp. | reverse complement strand
GCGATTCAGCACGCTCTTTTACTTAGCTTACTCCCAAGCACTTCAGTTTTTGCAGCAGCATTAGACCGTTCTGGTCAGTCTATTGCACCTTTTTTACAACCAGGCAATTATTTTGAAGCTGGTATCTCCGTTCTTGATCCTGATGTATCGGGGAAAGATACTTCACAAAATGACACAGGTGATATGGCAAATTATTACTATTCGCCAAATGCCGCATTAAAACTTCAAGCAACGGAACATTTCTCTATTGGTCTAATTTACGATCAACCTTATGGCGCAAATGCACAATATAGTGGAAAAAATAACTTTGTAGAAAACCGTCCAGTACCTTTTAAAGGCGGCACATCTGTCACCGTTGATACTGAAGATTTGAATTTAATTTTAGGTTATCAACCAAATCAGAACTGGAATATTTATGCGGGTGCAGTCTATCAGACATTGAATAGTACCGTACTATTACGTGGCACAAGCTATAGTGCCTATAATGGTTATGATTTTAAAACAGGTCGAGATGAAGCTGTAGGTTGGTTAGTTGGTGTTGCATATCAAATTCCTGAAATTGCGCTTAAGACCTCACTTACCTATCGTGCAAAAATTACGCATGAAATGAATGCTTATGAAAAGCATGGTGCAGCAGGTATGACTGGAAGTGCTGCATTTGATGCAGCATTGAACAACATTAATAATACTCAAGGTAATCCTACAGAAATCACTACGCCACAATCGGTTAATCTTGACTTCCAAACAGGGATTATGGCTAATACTGTTGCTTTCGCAAATTTACGTTGGGTAAATTGGAAAGACTTTTCAATTCGCCCTTATAAGTTTGGTGCGGCATCTGTTTTAGCTCCAGTTGTGAACAAAACTGGGAAGAAAGATGGTTTTGATCTTGTTGCTTATACTGAGGATCAATACTCAATTAATGCTGGTGTAGGACGTAAAATCAATGATCACTGGGCAGGTAATGTATCAGTTGGTTGGGATTCAGGCGCAGGTAATCCAGTAACAACACTTGGTCCAACTGAAGGTTATTGGAATGTTGGTGTTGGTGTTCAATATAGCCCTGCTCCGAATTACTTCATTGCTGGTGGAGTAAAATATCTATGGTTAGGCGATGCTAAAGCTCAATCAGGTTCTCAATTCAATACATCGGGTTATGTTGCTGAATTTGAAGATAACAATGCGATCGCTTATGGTTTTAAAATTGGTTATAAATTCTAATCAATTCCCCTAACCCCTCTTTTACAGAGGGGAACACCCTCCTTTAAAAAAGGAGGGGACGCTCTTTACGCCATTTTTAGCACGACTCAAACCGTGAGTCATCCCTTTGGGCAAAGACGCATCAGTCATTGAACCTGCGTTTATCTGAAAGCTACATATTCCTTCTATATTGCCCACCCACCGAAAATAAAGCATCGGTAATTTGTCCTAATGAGCAATAACGCACGGTGTTCATCAACTCAGCAAAAATATTGCCACCTTCAATCGCTACTTGTTGCAAACGTGCTAAGGCTTGTGGTGCTTGCTGTGCATAATGTTGTTGAAAAGTGGCTAAGCGTTGTAATTGCGACTGCTTTTCACTGTCGGTTGAACGTGCTAACTCCAAACTTTGTGGTGTGGCATCACCTTTAGGATTGCGGAAGGTATTCACACCAATAATCGGATATTCGCCACTGTGTTTTAAGTGTTCATAATACATAGATTCTTCTTGAATCTTGCCACGTTGATAACCTGTTTCCATTGCGCCTAACACGCCACCACGCTCACTAATTGCTTCAAACTCTTTTAACACCGCTTCTTCGACTAAATCAGTCAACTCGTCGATAATAAAACTACCTTGATTGGGGTTTTCATTTTTCGCCAAGCCCCATTCACGGTTAATAATAAGCTGAATCGCCATTGCCCGACGCACACTTTCTTCAGTAGGTGTGGTAATCGCTTCGTCATAAGCATTAGTATGTAAACTGTTGCAGTTATCATAAATGGCAATCAATGCCTGTAACGTAGTACGAATATCATTAAAATCAATTTCTTGGGCGTGTAAACTACGACCGCTGGTTTGAATATGATATTTGAGTTTTTGACTACGTTCGTTTGCGCCATATTTTTCGCGCATGGTCACTGCCCAAATACGCCGAGCGACACGGCCTAACACAGTATACTCAGGATCCATACCATTGCTAAAAAAGAACGATAAATTCGGCGCAAAATCATCAATACTCATGCCCCGCGCTAAATAAGCCTCCACAAAGGTAAAGCCATTTGCTAGCGTAAAGGCTAATTGCGAAATGGGGTTCGCGCCTGCTTCGGCAATGTGATAGCCCGAAATAGACACCGAGTAAAAATTACGCACATTATGTTCAACAAAATATTGCTGAATATCACCCATGACTTTTAAGCTAAATTCGGTAGAAAAAATACAGGTATTTTGACCTTGATCTTCTTTTAAAATATCGGCTTGCACCGTGCCACGGACATTTTCTAGTGTCCATTGTTTAATGTTTGCCAATTCTGCATCGTCGGGTTGGCGTTGCTCTTTGGCGACAAATTTTTCAATATTTTGGTCAATCGCGGTGTTTAAAAAGAACGCCAAAATAGTCGGTGCTGGGCCATTAATGGTCATCGACACCGATGTCATGGGATGGGTTAAATCAAAACCACCATATAAGACTTTCATATCTTCTAAAGTTGCAATCGACACGCCCGAATTACCAATTTTGCCATAAATATCAGGACGCTCAGCAGGGTCATTACCATACAAAGTGACTGAATCAAACGCGGTTGATAAGCGTTTGGCTGGCATGCCTTCGGAGACTTTTTTAAACCGTGCATTGGTACGAAAGGCATCACCCTCACCCGCAAACATTCGTGTCGGGTCTTCACCCTCACGGTTAAACGGAAACACCCCTGCAGTAAAAGGGAACTCCCCTGCAATATTTTCGCGTAATTGCCACGCTAAAATATCACCTGCATCATGAAACTTTGGCAAAGCCACTTTGGGAATTTTATTGCCCGATAAGCTGGTATAGGTCAGTTTGGTACGCAATTCTTTATCACGAATTTTGACCACTAATTCGTCTTGTGCGTAACGCTGTTTTAGTTCTGACCAACGGGCTAATAGTTGTTTAGATTCATGGCTGAGTTGTGCATCTTTTTCACCAATTAATTGATTAATTAACGCCATTCCCTCCCCTTGTAAGGGGAGGGTCAGGGTGGGGTCTGTTAACCCCCTCCCTGCCTCCCCCTTTTCAGGGGGAGGAGTTAATGCATTTAACATCAATTGAGTGGCTTGTAATTGCTGACGTTGGCGCGCCAATTGTGCTTGTTGCTCAACATAATGGTGATAAGTACGCACTGCATCGGCAATTTCGGCTAAATAACGCACTTTTGCAGGTGGCACAATGCTTTGTTGTTGGCTCGAACTACGTACACTAACCACAGGCAATTGACTGTTTTTGGGTGCTACCCAACCTTTAGAGATTAAATCCGCTTTGAGTTGCTGATATAACGCCGTGACCCCATCATCATTAAAACGCGCCGCAATCGTGCCAAAAACGGGCATGGTTTCGGGCATTTGCATAAAGGCTTCACGATTGCGTTGCACTTGTTTGCACACATCACGTAAGGCGTCTTTTGCGCCTTTGCGGTCAAACTTGTTAATCGCAACAATATCGGCAAAATCGAGCATATCAATTTTTTCGAGCTGTGAGGCCGCACCAAACTCAGGAGTCATGACATATAAGGACAAATCCACATAAGGCACAATCGCGGCATCACCCTGACCAATGCCCGAAGTTTCAACAATAATCAAATCAAAATTTGCCACTTTGCAAGCGGCAATCACATCGGGCAAAGCTTGCGAAATTTCGCCACCTGTACTGCGTGTGGCCAACGAACGCATATAAATATTGGGATGATGAATGGCGTTCATGCGGATTCTATCGCCCAATAATGCGCCACCTGATTTACGGCGTGAGGGGTCAATCGAAATAATGGCAATATTAATGCTATCGTTAAAATCTAAACGAAAACGGCGTAAAATCTCATCGGTTAAACTGGATTTTCCTGCACCACCTGTACCTGTAATGCCCAAAACGGGTGTTTTTTTATCGACCGCAGCCGCTAGTAATTCTTTTTTATAGGGCAGAACATCGGCTTCTAAGGCAGAAATAATCCGCGCTAAAGTTCGCTGACGCAACATGACATCAGCCGCTTGTAAATCGGCAAAATCAACAGGGTATTGATGGGCTAAATCTTGGTCTGCACCTTGCGCACAAAGGTTAATCATGCCTTGTAAACCAAGGGTTGCACCATCTTCGGGGGAAAAAATCTTCGTCACACCATACTCATGTAAGGCTTTAATTTCGGCAGGTACAATCACCCCACCGCCACCACCAAACACTTTAATATGGCCAATGCCACGCTCACGCAGCAAATCAATCATATAACTAAAAAATTCGTTGTGACCACCCTGATACGAGCTAAGAGCAATGCCATGCGCATCTTCTTGCAAAGCACAAGTGACAATCTCATCCACCGAGCGATTATGTCCTAAATGAATCACTTCACAACCTGTTGCTTGCAACATCCGACGCATAATATTAATTGATGCATCATGACCATCAAACAAACTGGCCGCCGTGACAAAACGAATTTTATTAGTGGGTGTATAGATTGCAGGTTTAGCAGGTGCAAGGGTCATTTAATGGCCACTCCCATCGTTAACAGAGCTTTATTTAATAATAGCTGAGTTTGGCCAATGGTAAAAAAATGCACAATGTTAAAAAGGTTGAATTAATTGACAAAAACGGACAAGATGAATGTATGACTATTTTAATGAATGATTCATGATGAAAATCCAACATCATACTATCGCCAACCATTATGTTGCGGCGACCTTAGCAGGCGCAGTTGCTCAGGGTTATGTTGCCGATGAGTTATTACATCAAGCAGGGCTTTCAACCGATATTATCAATCAAACAGACATTCGTTTGCCGCCAAGCCAATATGCAAGATTGGTCAAACACCTTTGGCGATTATTAGACGATGAGTTTTTAGGCTTAACTGCCCATCGTTGCCCCATTGGTAGTTTTGCGCTAATGGCCGAATTATTAATTTATAGCAAAACCTTGGGCGAAGCCTTGCAGCAATGTGCACGCTTTTATCGTTTATTAACCCACGATATGTTAATTGGGCTAGAGGTTAAACAAGGTCAAGCGCAATTATCCTTAACCCTGAATCAACCCAACCATGACCACCAGCATTTTTTATTAGAATTTTCTTTGGTGATGTCTAGCCGTTTGGCCAGTTGGCTGATTCGTGAACGGATTCCTTTGCAAGCGGCAAGCTTTAGGCACTCACCGCCTGCTCATGTTCATGAATACCCAACGCTGTTTCCTTGTACCTTGTTATTTGAACAAAGCCGTGATGCTTTGTTGTTTGATGCCAGTTGGCTAGACAGGCCGATTGTGCGCCAACTCTCTGAGTTACAAGCTTTGTTACCCACCTTACCTGCCGCTTTTTTAGTAAAGCCTGTGTTTCATGGCAGTTATACCCAACGAGTACGCGAATTAATGCAACATGATTTAGATAACTTTGCCGATTTAGAGGTGGTAGCTCAACATTTTTGGTTAACAGGCCGAACCTTAAGACGCAAATTAATCAGTGAAGGTAGTAGTTTTCAAGGCATTAAAGATGCCATCCGCCGTGATCTGGCGATTGATTATTTGGCACAAGGCAAACTTTCTTTACAAGAAATTTCGCTAAACTTAGGCTTTGCCGAAGCCAGTGCGTTTATTCGTGCCTTTAAACAATGGACAGGTTATACACCTAGAGCCTATCAAGTACGTGGTTGAGATTTGTCCAAGCTCTGTTTGTGTCTTTTTACTGTTTTAGCGTCAATAATTAAAAAATTAATCACTGACTGTATTAGACATCATGGCAACAACGCTTATTTATGGTGGCAGCGGCGGCATTGGCCAAGCCATTGCTAAACGCCTACATCAACAAGGCCAACACCTACATTTAGTGGGGCGTGATGCTGAAAAATTGGCAGCCTTTGCCCAAACGATAGGCGCAAGCTATACCTGTGGTGATGTGACTCATCCTGAATTATTTGCCCAAGCAACCGCCGAAGCAGGTGAACAATTGACAGGTTTGGTGTATGCGGTGGGG
Organism: uncultured Agitococcus sp.; assembly: GCF_937920075.1. Taxonomy (GTDB): domain Bacteria; phylum Pseudomonadota; class Gammaproteobacteria; order Pseudomonadales; family Moraxellaceae; genus Agitococcus. Next base: position 11,578 of record NZ_CALETI010000059.1, on the reverse strand, counting down.
AGCATTAACCTAAAACCTTTACGCCGACTAACGATTGAAGACTTTCAACAAGATTATGCCGTCAACAGTATTGGCGCTGCTTTAGCTGCACAAGCGACTTTTCCCGTTTTGAAAAAGAATAGCTCAGCCTCCGTAGTGTTTTTTTCGAGTATTGCCAGCCAACAAGGCTTTAGTAGTCATGCGTCAATTAGCATGGCTAAAGCGGCTGTTAATGGTTTAACCTTGGCTTTAGCAGCAGAGTTTGCGCCTCATATTCGGGTCAATGCCATTGCGCCTTCATTAACCGCTACACCTTTAGCCGCTTCATTAACCAATAATCCCACTGTGGCGGAAGCCATTGCCAATTTACACCCCATTCCACGTTTAGGTACAGCAGACGATATTGCAGCTTTGGCGTGTTTTTTATTAAGCAGTGATAGCAGTTGGCTAACAGGGCAAATTTTGCATGTTGATGGTGGTCGCTCTACGCTTAGACCTAAGGGCTAAGGTATGCAAGACTTACGCATTTCATCGAAATTAGCGCGTTTTGTGAGCATGAAATCGTTGAAAACGATGACAATGCGAATAAATAAGCGATAACCGCGTAAGTCATAAGATGGCCAAAAGAATTGCTAAAGCCGACTTACCGACTAAAATTTGTGTGGTTTGCCAACGTCCTTTTTCGTGGCGCAAAAAGTGGGAAAAATGTTGGTCTGAGGTGCAATATTGTTCGGAAAGGTGTCGGCGTAGTCGGTGATAAACCTACTCTGCCCCGCATCTGAAGATTAAAGATAACATCATCAATTAGCTCATCCTTCATCAATCTACAACAAAACATTTGCAAAATTCCCCCTTCACCCCCATAAATGTACAAATTTGTCTTTCAAAATAGAGAAAACCCATGAACGCACAATTGCAACAACAACTTGCTTGGTTAAGCCCTCAAGCCACCGTGTTAAAAAATATGCGTCGGGGTTTAGAAAAAGAAGCCTTACGCATGAGCAAAGAGGGCATGATTAGCCAAACCGAGCATCCACGTGCTTTAGGCTCAGCATTAACCCATCCACACATCACCACCGATTATTCCGAAGCCTTAATCGAGCTGATTACCCCTGCCACCAAAAGCATTGATGAAACGTTGGACTTTTTAGAAGACTTACATCGCTTTTGTTATCAAAATATGGGCGAAGAACGCTTATGGCTTAACTCTATGCCCTGTATGATTGGTTTAGAAGATAGCCAAATTCCACTGGCATATTATGGCGAATCCAATATTGGCAAACTCAAAACCTTGTATCGTCATGGCTTGGGCGTGCGTTATGGCCGCAAAATGCAAACCATTGCAGGCATTCACTATAACTTGTCATTCCCTAGCGAATTTTGGCAAGCATGGCAGCAAGCCAGCCAAAACAACCAAGACCCTCAAGAATTTATTAACGAAAAATATTTTGCCTTAATTCGTAATTTTCAACGCCATAGCTTTTTATTATTGTATTTATTAGGCGCAAGTCCTGCGGTCTGTGCCTGTTTCTTATTAGGCCGTCAGCATGGCTTAGCCAGTTTAAGTGCAGGCACACTCTATCAGCCATATGCCACTTCTTTACGCATGAGCCGTTTGGGTTATCAAAATACCGTACAACGTGACTTACAAGTATCTTATAACCATCTACCTGATTATATTGACAATTTAAGCAATGCCATTCACACACCCTATCCACCGTTTGCCGATATTGGCGTGAAAAAAGACGGCATTTATCAGCAAATGAATGCTAATGTCTTGCAAATCGAAAATGAATATTATGGTTTAATTCGCCCCAAACAAACCACTCAACGTGGCGAAAAACCCACCCAAGCTCTCAAAGCGCGTGGTATTGAATACATCGAAATGCGTTGTGTTGACCTAAATCCATTTAGCCCCATTGGGATTGATAAGCCAACCGCACACTTTTTAGAAGTATATGCCTTACATAGCGTATTAAGTGACAGTGAGTTTTTTGCCGAAGACGAATACCACGAATTGTCTATTCGCCAAGAGCAAATGGTTGAGCAAGGCCGTGCGCCAGCCTTACAAGTGACCATCAATGGCCAAGCCGCAGACTTTAAAACACAAGCATTAAATTTATTAAATGAAATGCGTGCTGTTGCCTTAGTGTTGGATGATGCCCATCAAACTACCCGTTATAGCGAATCTATCGACCAACAAATTGCGAAAGTTGAACAACCTGAACTGACTTATGCCGCACAAGTGTTGGCAGAAATGGCTAAACACAATAATAGCTTTTTTGCCTTTGGCGCAGCGATTGCCGAACAACATCGTGATTACTTTTTAAGTCAGCCTTTGTCGGCTGAGCGAGTGGCCTTGTTTACCGAGCAAGCGCAAGAGTCCTTAGCTGCCCAAAAAGCGATTGAAGACAGCGACACACTCAGTTTTGATGAGTTTTTAGCAGAATATATTAAATAACAGTATTCTTACTGTGGCTTACGTTATTTTGAGTTAGAAATAGTTTGTTGGAATGTTTTATGTAGTCCATGAGGTAATGCTAATCAGTTAAGCTTTTTACCGACTTCGACTCCGCTCAGTCAACGCAAAAACGTTCCCTGAGCGGAGTCGAAGGGTAGTTGTACCCATTTTTTCTTAACTGACCAGCATTATCTCAAGAAAGAACTTACTGCCGTTTTTTGAGAGCAACCACATGACTTTACCCTCTCCACGTTTAACGAATTTAGCTATTTTTGTGTTTACCTGTATTAGCATGGCTTTTGCGTTGTATTTACAACATTATCAAAATCTTGAACCCTGTCCTTTGTGTATTTTTCAACGTACCGCAGTGATTGGTATTGGTGTAACTGCCTTAATTGCCGCTATTCATAATCCTGCGGTGTTAGGTCGTCGTATTTATGCAGGCTTAACTATTTTGTCCGCAGCATGGGGCTTAGCGGTTGCAGGTCGTCATGTGTGGTTGCAACATTTACCTGCTGATGAAGTGCCTGCTTGTGGGCCGGGTTTGGACTATTGGATGGACACTTTTCCTTTACAAGAAGTGATTCAAAAAGTCTTTCGTGGCTCTGGTGAATGCGCCAAAGTTGATTGGACGTTTTTAGGCTTTAGTTTACCCGAATGGACACTGGTGATGTTTGTTGGTTATGCCTGTTTAGCGATTTGGCAGTTAGTTCGCAAAGATTAAAAAACAAAGGGCGGTTTAACCGCCCTTTTGTTTTATTCTTCGTTGCTACTACACTCTGGTGCATTAGCATCAATTTTACAACGAATTTTCTTTAAGACTTTCATCATCTTTTCGTCATACACACCTTCTTTGGTTAATTGAATACGTGCTTGACGTAAAGCCTCTTGATATTTTTTCTCGTTTTGTGGCTCTAAAATCATCCAATATTTTTTGGGCACATCTTTTTCGGTTTTATCAATCGTATTAAAAATCTTATCAAGCATTTCATCCATAAATTGACCTGTCATTGCCCTAAAAGCAGCAACACGATTATCAATATCAGGGGCTTTTTTCTGTAATAACTCACGATTAATCACTAAGCTAGCGGTCATTTGATTAATCGGTGTACTATAAATACCCCCTTTTTCACCTAAACCTTGTTTTAATTCATAAGGCCAATACACCATCGCTGGTGCAACTAAGGCATCTACCTCATTGGCATTAAATGGCTTGGTAAACTCTCCAACATCTCCACTGATTGGCGTAAAACCGACTTTTTGCATGGCAGAAGCTAAAGAATCCCCCCAATTAATCACCGAGACTTTTTTGCTTGCCAATTGGCCAATATCTTCTACTGCATGATCTTTAATATGTAAATATTGTGCACCAACAGGGAAAATACTGACAATTTGATAAGGCCCAGATATGGTTAATGGCTCTAATTTGGGATCAAATAAAGTCTTTAATAACAAACGCATATGTTGATAGGTAGGAATTGCCCCAACCGCATCAACACTACCCATAAATTTATTAAACTCTTTCGCTCTAAGTGTTGATAATACTGCTGCATCACATTTGCCTGCTTTAAACGCTTCGGCAACTTTTGCTTCTTCGGGAATCACTTTAAAATCAGCAATAATATTCCAACGACGCGCAATTAACCCCAAATCTTTAGCACGACTATAAAACTCACCTGTTGAACCTTGCATATCATAAAAACAAATCGATACTTTAAGTGGTTTAACAAAAGCAGGTGGCAAGCCTTTTGTATTCGGCTTAACATCTTTAGCCAATGGCAATAAATCGGCAGCATAAGCTTGTGACATTAATAAGGCAGCAGGGGCAATTTTGGCAAATTGACAAAGAGACTTAAACATAAATTTTCCTTTTTTATCAAAAGACTAACCAAGTCATTGGCAGTTTTATTTGTTGATTTAAATTTTTATTAATATTGATTGTTATAGTTTGATTTTAAGATTTTGGCAACAATCTGGTGTGTTCTTTTTGATATTTATCACGCAAGAGCATTTTGCGCAATTGACGCAAACTTTGTAGAGGCTCATCGGGAAGATTATAGTTAAAGATTAAGGCAGGTACAAAACCTTCAGGATCACCACTGCCCCACAACTCCACTTTTGTCCCTGATTTAGCTAAGGGACTGAGTTGCCACGTACTTTTAAAGTTAGTTAAACGCACCCGTTTTACATCACTTTCAACAGCCATTGGATAATTGTTTAAGGCTTGTGTTTTGATGATTATTTGACCAGTTACCAATGACTGCACTTGATTGTAAACCACCATATCACGCTCAATAAAAGGATAAGGCAATTTATAAACCACATAGACCCAACTACGGTCTTTTTCTTTTTTTAAGACTTTGACTTGTTTAATCCGTGCTAACCATTGTGGCCATGCAGGAATATCCGACAAAACTGCTAATACCGTTTGTGGATTTTGTGGGACGAGCGTTACCGCTTTAAATTGGTGATACGAACTATCTTCTTGAGAACTGGTAAATACCTGAATACTACGCTGCGTATCTTCTTTGCTAAGCTCCCACTCAGGCTGAGCATAACTGACTTGCATCAGTAAAGATAAAATGACAAAACTCAGCACGCGCATAATTAATCCACACGCGGCCACTCCCGCGCTTTTGCAAAATCTTCGGCTTGTTGTTGGTTGGCAAATACAGGGTGCATATTGTCTAATAACCACAACAAAAAGGCACGATACCTCACCAAATCAGTATCATAGTATTTGATAATACCATGCTTTTTTGACCAGTAAACAATGTAGTAGTTAGTTATCTGCTCACCAATGACAAAAGGAAAATAATCTTCATCTTGCCCCGTTAATTGCCACATATCAACATCAACATATTGATTTGCGTAGTGGCTAATTTGCTCAAGGCTTAAGAGTTGATTAGCGTAAGTGATAAAATTGGGCATGGTTTTTATTTTATTGTTTGATATAACAAAAAATGTAAAGTGGGTCGAAGTATGATGGAGTTCGTTCCTCAACCCATGCTACAGACTACTTTCTCATTAAATCAGGATGATTTTTCTGATTAAACCAACTCTTACCATCTTTACCAAATGCCCACACATTAGAAACTTCTTTAACATGTGGGGGTAATTTTTCGTCAAAGTTAGTCGCATGTAAATATTGTTTAATTGCCGCACGCATACGTTGATGCCATATTTTTTTATCGGACTTTTCACTGTCACACTTACATATTCCACATTTAGGCGTATGACGTTTGGAGCGGCTCATTTTTATAACTTCCCAAATATGTAATGTGGGTTGACGCAGGAAACCCACAAATAACTATATCATGGGTTTCGTTCCTCAACCCATGCTACTGAATATGTGCCAAAATACCATCCAACTCTTCAAACGAGTTATAACGAATAATCAACTTACCTTGGCCTTTTTTGTTGTAATCAATCTGCACTGCTGCACCCAACTTATCAATCAAACTTTGCTGTAATTGTGCAACATTGGGGTCAACACGCTTTTCGGGTTGTGGTGCATCTTGTGCAGCTAACAAACTACGCACTAATGACTCGGTTTGGCGCACCGAAAAGCCTTTAGCAACGGTTAGTCTTGCCGCTTCTGCTTGCTGATTTTCGGGTAAAGCCAACAAAGCACGCGCATGACCCATTTCAATATCACCATGCTCTAATAAGGTTTTTACTTCGCGCGGTAAGGCCATTAAACGCAATAAATTACTGACTGTGGCGCGTGCTTTACCCACCGCTTCAGCGATTTGTTGATGGGTTAAACCAAACTCTTCAACAAAACGGTGCATTGCCGTTGCTTGCTCCATTGGGTTTAAATCTTCACGTTGAATATTTTCAATCAACGCCATCGCCATTGCCGTATCATCATTAATTTGACGAATAATCGCAGGAATACTGTCCAAACCTGCCATTTGTGCCGCACGCCAACGACGCTCACCTGCGACAATTTCATAGCTATTTTCGCCAATACTTCTAACTACAATCGGCTGCATCACACCCTGTGCTTTAATAGAATCGGCTAATTCTTGCAAAGCAACAGGATTCATGTCGCGACGTGGTTGATAACGACCACGCTGCAATTGCTCTAAGGGTAAATTTAATAAACTCATACCCACTTGCGGAATATGACCTGTTTCAACGGCAGCCACTTCTTCTTTTGCCTGACGAACAGCACCTAACAAGGCATCTAAACCACGGCCATTGCCTAAACCACGTTTTTTGTTACTCATGCTGTTTTTCTCTTTTTATCTTTTTTAATCAATTCGGCAGCCAAACTTAAATAGGCAAATGCACCACGTGAACCTTTGTCATAATACATCACAGGCACACCATGTGCAGGCGCTTCGGCCAAACGAATATTACGCGGAATCACCGTTTCAAACACTTTGTCGCCAAAATGATTGATTAGCTCATTAGAGACATCATTAGCTAAGGTATTACGTGGATCAAACATGGTGCGAATGATGCCGCGAATTTGTAGACGTGGGTTAAGCTTAGCGGTCATACGTTCGATGGTATTAGTTAAGTCTGCTAAACCTTCTAGGGCATAATATTCACATTGCATGGGAATAACCACCCCATCAGCCGCTACCAAGGCATTCAACGTTAACATGCTTAACGATGGCGCACAGTCGATTAAAATAAAATCATAACTTTTGGCGATTTGTTCAATGGCTTCTTTTAGGCGCAATTCACGGCGTTCTAAATCAAATAAGCTAATTTCTGCACCGCTTAAATCCCGATTCGCACCCAAAACGTCATAACCTGCTTTTGGCACTTTTTGAATGGCGACTTTAATGGGGGTATCCCCCAAAACCACATCATAAACCGAATAAGGCAAATTATTTTTATCAACTCCCGATCCCATCGTGGCATTACCTTGTGGGTCTAAGTCGATTAATAACACGCGACGTTTTACTGCTGCTAAAGAAGCGGCTAAGTTAACGGTGGTTGTGGTTTTGCCAACACCACCTTTTTGATTAGCAATCGCCAAAATTTGCGTCATTTTGTGACTTCCTAATAAAACTTATGTTCGTCCCAATACCAATAAATGTCGGGCTTCATCCAAAAAAGGCACTTTCAAGGGCGTCGATGATAACACGCGCATGCTTGCTGGCATGTCATCAATTTCTGCTTGTGGATATTGTCCTTTCATTGCTAACAATATGCCATCTTCAGCCAATAAATGTTCGCACCATTGACAAAAATCCGCCAAACTCGAAAACGCTCGGCTAATCACTTGTTTTTGTGCTGTTAAATTTGCTTGCTCAACCCGTGCATGATGCACACGGACATTTTTGAGTGCTAATTCTGCCACCATTTGCCGTAAAAAACGGGTCTTTTTGCTATTACTGTCTAACAAATCGACTTGTAATTGTGGTTGGGCAATCGCCAACACCAACGCAGGAAACCCTGCGCCTGTACCCACATCTAACAATGTGTCATGTTTAACATGGGGTAACACGGTTAATGAGTCCAAAAAGTGTTTAATCACAATATCTTTGGGCTCACGGATGGCAGTGAGATTAAAAGCGGCATTCCATTTTTGCAAAGCAGCCATATAAAACTCAAGTTGAGTAATGGCTTGGGGTGCAATATTTAAGCCGAGTTGGTCAATACCTTGATTGAGCAGTTGTTGAGGCGTAGACATAATAGGATAAAATTTTTAGACAGGTATAAGATCAGGGGCAAAATATCTTTGCCCCTCAGTCGACAGTAAAAGCGTTTAGCCCACCAATTTCATATTGGCTAAACCACTCTTTTTCAAATAAATCATCAACAATGACACCGCCGCAGGCGTCACGCCCGAAATACGGCCAGCCTGTGCCAACGTTGCAGGTTTAATGGCTTTTAATTTGGCGCGTACTTCGTTTGATAAACCTTGTACACGGTCATAATCAAAGTCATCAGGCACAAGCATTTCTTCAGACTTACGCAAACGCTCAACCTCTTCTAATTGACGATCAATATAACCACTGTATTTAGCACTGATTTCAATTTGCTCACCCACTTCAGGCGCAACTTGTGTCTCAGTCAAAGTGGCCAATTGTTCAAAGCTCACTTGTGGGCGTTTTAACAAGTCTAATAAGTTATTTTCACGCACTAATTCTTGACCTGTCATTTCGGTAAAGCGTTGCGCCAATTCGGTTTGTGGATGAATAAAAGTTTCTTTCATACGTTGGGTTTGTTGGGCAATGGCTTCTTGCTTTTCGCTAAAGACACGCCAACGCACATCATCCACTAAACCAAGCTTACGACCAATTTCGGTTAAACGCGCATCGGCATTGTCTTCACGCAACAACAAACGATATTCGGCACGTGAGGTAAACATACGGTAGGGTTCTTTTGTACCCAAGGTAATCAAGTCATCAACCAATACCCCTAAATAGGCTTGGTCACGGGTTGGATACCAGCCCTCTTTGTCTTGAGCGCGTAAACCAGCGTTAATGCCTGCTAATAAACCTTGTGCACCTGCTTCTTCATAACCCGTTGTGCCGTTAATTTGCCCTGCAAAGAATAAGTTTTTAATCACTTTGGTTTCGAGGGTATGTTGCAAATCTTGTGGATTAAAATAATCGTACTCAATGGCATAACCTGGTCGAATAATATGGGCATTTTCTAAACCCTTCATTGAACGAACCAATTGAATTTGCACATCAAACGGCAAACTAGTGGAAATACCATTTGGATAGAGTTCGTGGGTGGTTAAACCTTCAGGCTCGATAAAAATTTGGTGGGAATTTTTATCGGCAAAACGATGAATTTTGTCTTCAATGGATGGACAGTAACGTGGGCCTACGCCTTCAATCACACCTGTGTACATGGGCGAACGATCTAAACCACTACGAATAATATCATGGGTTTTTTCGTTGGTATGGGTAATCCAGCAACTAATTTGTTTGGGGTGCATCTCCAAACTGCCCAAATAGGACATAACAGGCGTGGGTGTGTCACCCGGTTGTTCAGTCATCACGCTAAAATCAACACTTTTGGCATCAATACGCGGTGGTGTACCTGTTTTTAAACGACCTACTCGCAAAGGCAATTCGCGCAAACGATTCGCCAAGGCAATTGAGGGTGGATCACCTGCCCGACCACCACGATAATTTTCTAAGCCAATATGAATCGTGCCGCCCAAAAACGTGCCTGTAGTTAATACCACAGACGTGGCAGAAAAATGAATACCTGTTTGGCTAATCACGCCTTTGACGGTGTCACCTTCGACAATCAAGTCATCAGCCGCTTGTTGAAAAATATCGAGGTTAGCTTGGTTTTCGAGAATGCTACGCACAGCCGCTTTATAAAGTACACGGTCGGCTTGGGCGCGTGTGGCACGAACGGCTGGCCCTTTGCTACCATTTAGTACTCGAAATTGGATGCCACCTTTGTCAGTGGCTAAAGCCATTGCTCCGCCCATTGCGTCAATTTCTTTGACTAAATGGCTTTTGCCAATACCACCAATGGCTGGGTTACAGCTCATTTGACCTAAAGTTTCGATATTGTGGGTTAATAATAGGGTTTGACAGCCCATACGAGCAGCGGCCAACGCCGCTTCTGTACCTGCATGGCCACCACCAATGACAATCACATCGTAAACTTTAGGATAACGCATAACACCACACCGCGATAATAAACAAACGACTTTTAATATTGCTAAACAAGCAATTTAACCGCTTATTATAACGTCTAGTGGGCTGTATCGTTAGTATTATTTAATCACCCAATAAAAATCCAAAAATAAACTTTTTAAAATTCCAATTATTGACTTTTTAAAATTCCATGATATATTTTGAATCATACATAGGGGGATTTACGATGAACAACATGACCAAACATATTCAAAAAAGAATGAATCAACGTTGCATAAACGAAGCCATGCTTCATATTGTGCAAAACTTTGGTGACCATTCCCCAAATGGGGAGCGCATCATTTTGAACAATAAAAGCCTATCGGATTTAGAAAAATGGGCGCGTCATTTTTTACGACAAGTTGAACTCATGAAACAACGTGGTGGGCTAACGTTAGCCCTTGATGATGAGAGCTTGATTACTGTATTTGCAAACAACTCTTATTCTAAAAATCTAAAAAAAGGTGCAAACCAATGAAGTACGTTTTGACTGAAAAAGCCCCTGAGCATTTTACAAAAGCGAAAAAGCCAGTAGAGCAAAATCCTACGGTTGAAACCGCTAAAAAATTTAATTTACGCTTATCTAAACAAGACTATGAATTTATTAAGTTTTTAGCATCAGAAGAGCGAGTTTCCGCTAATGAAGTCCTTGATGACTTAATTAGCCGAATTATCTTTAACTTTTTAGACTCATTAGATGCGTCAGAGTCTTCATTACTGATAAAAGTAGCAGACATGTTAAACGAGGTAAAAACATTAAACTTAAACAATATAGATAAGACTTGGCTGTCTAATATTTTTCCACCTTACTATGATACTAATCACCTAGAAACATGTGGTTTTAAATTTCATGAATCAATAACTGAAACGTTAGAGTCCCCAAGCTGTAGTGAAACGTATAAACATATGTTTAAAAGCCTCCAAAACTCAACAGCATTTCAAGAGCTTTTAAGCCAAAAAAAGGAGAAAAAACATAATGAAACAAACTAATAAGTTAGTTACGATACTACATGAAATGGCTGATGCCGAAAATCAAAACGATTTTTGCACCGTTAGCTACAGGGCATTACCTAAAAATGCCACCATGATTGATATTATGGCTATTATTTTAAAGCAACCAGTTTCTACCTTGTTTACGTCTCTCATTTCTGAAAAGTTGGTTCAAATAATACTGGCCAATGAAAAAAATATGCCATTACTAGAATCTTTTTTGGCAGATAAAGAATTTGAAAAAGATAAACAACCATCTGGTTTTATTAAACTTCTAGTAGAAAATGGTGTATTAGAAACAGATTTTGATAACAAACGTAACAAAGACTTGGCAAATTTTATAAAAGAAATGAAAGAAAAAAATATGCCTAAAAACCAACCTTCACCGCCCTAGGCTAATTTTTCAATTTGCCGTATTTGTTTAATTACATTACGGCATTGCTCAATATATTAACAAGCATTCAAAGGTAAAAATAACAATGAGTTTAGATTCTTATTTAAACCTAAAAATAGC
>NZ_CALETI010000058.1 GCF_937920075.1 uncultured Agitococcus sp. | reverse complement strand
AATTGGCGGATGAAAAAGACAAAGCCAAGTTAGAGGCAAAGAAAAAGGCCGAAGAACAAGCCAAACAAGAACGTTTGGCGGCTGAAAAAGAAGAAAAAGCAAAAGCTGACAAAGCTGAAAAGTTAGCCGCCGAGAAAGAAAAGGCTAAGTTGGAGGCGAAGAAAAAAGAGGAAGAAAAAGCACGTCTTGCTTTAGAAGAGAAAAAAGCTGCGGACAAACCCAAAGGTGAAGCATGGGTAGTGCAAGTGGCTAGTGTCAGTGATAAAGCCAAAGCCGATGCCTTAAGCAGCAAATTAGCAGGTAAAGGCTATCGTAGTCGTGTGGTTAAAAACGGTGACACATGGAAAGTGGTGGTTGGGCCAGAGCTTGATAAAGCCAAAGCACAATCATTAAAAAGTAAATTAAGTGGCGAGTCTGCTTTAGGTGTTACAGGAGCTTGGGTCGCACCTTGGAAACCATAACCACTGTTTTAGTTATTGTCTTATGTATCGTTGGTTTGTTGATGTTGGTGGCATTATTAGCGCGTAAACCAGCCAATAAACCTCCAAAAACTAAAGAATCGATAGATGATATGAAAGTGTGGCCGTATGTGCCACGTGAATTAATGACTGCACCTGAACGAGAGTTGTATGGACGATTACGTCAGGCATTGCCTGATTATTTGATTTTTAGCCAAGTGCAACTCAGTCGAATTATTGATGTTGCACCCGAAGCCGAACATCAAGCATGGTTAAATCGTATTAATCGTATGAGCGTCGATTTTGTTATTTGTGCAGCAGATGGTGCTAAAATATTGGCGGCTATTGAGTTAGACGATAGTAGTCATGATCGGCCAGAGCGTATTAAAGCAGATAGCAAAAAAGACAAAGCTTTGTTATCGGCAGGGGTAGCGATTATTCGTTGGCCAGTCAAAGGGATGCCTAATCCTCGGCAGATTCGTGCCGATTTTTTCAAATATACACGTTAAGAATTTAAATTATGTCTATAACCACATGGGTTGTTGCTTGTGCCGATGGCCTTGAAAACTTATTAGCTGAAGAATGCCAAGAGATTGGCGCAACAGTTTTGCGTCAAGAGCCAAGTGCTGTTTGGGTCGAAGGTGATTTACGCACCGCCTATAATTTATGTTTATGGTCACGTTTAGCCTCTCGTGTATATAAGCCTTTGTTTCGCATCCACAGTAATACGCCCGAAGACTTATACCAAGAAGCAGTACGTTATCCGTGGCATGAAGTATTTAGCCTTGATAAAACTTTTGCAGTACGTGCGGTGGCAATTAAAGGTGTTGTCTGTCATACCCAATATATGGCACTCAAATTAAAAGATGCCATTGTTGATGCTTTTCGTCGCCAAACAGGTGAACGTCCAAGCGTTGATCCGCAAGCCAGTGATATCAATTTACACGTTTTAGTTAAGCCAGACAGTATTACTGTTAGTTTAGATATGTCAGGTGAAAGTCTACATAAACGTGGTTATCGGCGCATGATTGGTGAAGCACCACTTAAAGAAACGCTGGCAGCAGCCATTTTGCGTCAAGCTGGCTGGCCAAATAGTCGTTTTCAAGCCTTAATTGATCCCATGTGTGGATCAGGCACGTTATTAACCGAAGCTGCTTTAATGTATGGTGATGTTGCCACAGGTTTGTTACGTGATTATTTTGGCTTTTTGGCATGGGAAGGGCATAACCAAGCACTTTGGGAACAATGTTGGCAAGAAGCACGTCAACGACAACAAGCAGGCTTTCAGAAAGTGTGGCCAGTCATGCAGGGTTATGATGCCGATATGGAAGCTTTACAAGCCGCCAGCAAAAATATTCAAGCCGCAGGTTTAAGCCAATTTGTGCAATTAAAGCATCAAGCATTAGTCGATTTACCAATTAAGCCAACAAATGATGGTTTATTAATTACTAATCCACCTTATGGTGAACGTCTAGGCGAAGACGATACGGCAATTTATTTATATAAAGCGTTAGGGCGTTTGGCACGTGAACGTTTGGGTGGTTGGCAGGCAACAGTCTTGGCCGCCAAAATTGAACATGCTGATGCCTTGGGTTTTGAACATTTACATACCCAAAAACTGCGTAATGGTGACTTAACAGTTTTTGTGCGTCATGGCAAAGTTCAATCTGTGCCTGTGCCAACAGCGCATCGTTTTGTTGAAGCCAAAGAGCAACAAATTCCCGTTGAAGCAGATGCTTTTGCTAATCGTTTACGCAAAAATTTACAGCACTTTTATAAACAAGCGGTGCGTGAGCAAGTCTGTTGCTATCGTGTTTATGATGCAGATTTGCCAGAATTTAATTTGGCGATTGATATTTATGGCGAAGTCTTACATGTACAAGAATACGCCCCACCCAAATCTATTGATACCGAAAAAGCAGCCGCTCGTTTTAAAACGGCATTGCTAGTGATTAGACAAATCTTTGGTTTGCATCGTGATAAAGTGTTTATTAAAGTTCGCGCCCAACAAAAAGGCCAGCAACAATACGAGAAGCTCAATCAGCGTAATAAATACTTTGAGGTTCAAGAGGGCAAAGCGCGTCTGTTGGTTAACTTAACCGACTATTTAGATACAGGCTTATTTTTGGATCATCGCCCCATTCGCCAAAAAATTAGTCAACAAAGTGCAGATAAAAGCTTTTTAAACTTGTTTGCTTATACTTGCTCTGCCAGCGTCCATGCGGCATTGGGAGGAGCAAACAAAACCGTCAGTGTCGATTTATCCAATACCTATTTATTATGGGGTAAAAAGAACTTTGCATTGAATGGTTTAGATGAACGTTATCATCAATTTATTGAAGCAGATGTGTTGTCTTGGTTAAGACAATGTCGTGATAAATTCGACATGATTTTTATTGATCCGCCAACCTTCTCAAACTCAAAAAAGACACAAGATGTATTTGATGTTCAACGTGACCATGTGGAACTCTTAACATTAGCAATGCGCTTATTAAAGCCTAATGGCATTTGCTATTTCTCAACTAACTTTAGACGTTTTGATTTAGATAGTGAGGCGATGGAGTATTTGCATTGCCAAGAAATTAGCCATGAAACATTAGGATTTGATTTTAAGCGTAATCACAAAATTCATCGTTGTTGGCAGGTGAGTCATGCTTGAGCAACAACAATGGTTGCTATATGGGACAAAAGGCTGTCATTTATGTGATAATGCTGAAAATTTATTAATGCAGGCTCAATGTGTATTGCCGATTACATGGCAATATATTGATATTGCATTAGATGAAAGCTTAGTGACACAATATGGCAGCAAAATTCCAGTCCTGTTAAGCTTGACAGGCCAGCAATTAGATTGGCCATTTTCGTTATTGGATATACAAAAAATAATGGTTAATGATGGCCAATGAGTTTAAGTTAATAAAAAAGAACACTGACCTAATTTAGGTAAAAAATCAAGACCTACGGATTTTGCCAAAATTAGCATGTTTTGTGAGCATAAAGCCGCTAGAAACGCTTGAGATGCCAGCAAATAAGTGACAACCGCGTAAGTCCTAAAATGACTAAAATTATTGAATGAAAAAAATAATGAACAACTAACTGACAAAAGTTGTCGGCTAAAATGTGACAAAATCGACACTACAAGAACAAAGTTTAAGGTTATCATGCTAAACCTTTCATCATGATAACTTTGTATAAAGCATGAAAAAGTCATGCTAAGCCTTTGTAATATATTTAAGCATAGTGTTTGGTAAAGATGATTCAACTATGGATTCATGCTAAAAACTATGTTAAAACAGGGTAACTCTAGGCACTCAAAGCATTTTAAACATTGTGACTTAGGCACTTCAGTAAAATTAGCGTGTTTTATGAATATAAAACGGTTAAAACTAGTCGAAATGTTCATAAATATGCGATAACTGCGTAAGTTCTAAAATGAATAGCGCACTAGAGGTATAATTTTAAATCCACCAATGGCCTCAGTGGCCTAATAATTATAGGAAGGCAATTCCGATGGAAGAAAATTTTGATGGCTTAAAAGTCATGGTTATTGATGACTCTAAAACAATCCGTCGTACTGCAGAGACATTATTGCAAAAAGCAGGTTGTACTGTAATTACGGCGATTGATGGTTTTGATGCTTTAGCAAAAATTGCAGACTCTAACCCTGATATTATTTTTGTTGATATTATGATGCCGCGTTTAGATGGTTATCAGACTTGTGCATTAATCAAAAATAATTCTGCATTTAAATCTACACCAGTGATCATGTTGTCAAGTAAAGATGGTTTATTTGATAAAGCCAAAGGCCGTATTGTTGGTTCTGATGAGTATTTGACTAAGCCGTTTAGTAAAGAAGAGTTATTCACTGCTATTCGTCAGTATGTCAAGTCCTAATCTGTCAATAGAAAAATAATGAGGACAGCATGGCTCGTATTTTAATTGTAGATGATTCGCCAACTGAAACCTATCGCTTCAAAGAGATTTTGGAGCGTCATGGGCATAAAGTTTTAGAAGCTAGTAATGGGGCAGATGGTGTAGCTGTGGCTCGTGCAGAGTTGCCAGACCTCGTTTTAATGGATGTTGTAATGCCTGGTATTAATGGTTTTCAGGCGACACGCCAAATTACCAAAGGTGCAGAAACGGCTCATATTCCTGTTGTGATTGTCACAACCAAAGATCAGGAGACTGATCGTGTTTGGGGTAAAAGACAAGGTGCAAGTGACTATCTGACTAAGCCAGTAGATGAAACATTATTAATGAATGTTATTCGTACCTTGATTCCAAATAAATAGGAGGGGGTATGGCAGCCAAAGGCTTTATTAAACTATTAGAAATAGCTGGGCGATCCAAACAAAAAAATTTGGGCCTATTAGGGCAGGGAGAACAAAGCTGGACTGGTGTTGGCTTTGTATTAGCAGGTGAGTATTTTTTGGCTCCTATTGGTGAGGTTGCTGAAATTTTAAAACTGCCGCGTTATACCTTAATTCCAGGTGTAGAGCTGTGGATGAAAGGATTAGCTAATGTTCGTGGTCGTTTATTGCCAATCACCGATATATTAATGTTTTTGGGACGCAAATCTACCGTTCTAGATAATAAGCGTAGGGTATTGGTTGTTGATCATGAGGAAATGTTTGCAGGACTCATTGTGGATGAAGTATTGGGTATGCAGCATTTTAATATTCAAGATTTTTCTTTGGCAGTTAAAGCTCCTTTTGGTGAGGTATCTCCTTTTGTGAGAGGAGCATTTGTTTCAGAAGGAAAAACTTGGTATGTCTTATTGTTAAGTCGTTTGGTTGAAGATCCGCGTTTCTTAAAAGCAGCAGTAGCTTAAAAAAGCTATTGTATTGGGGCGTGAAAATTAGATTGCTTATAAACAAAAAAATTTGCTATGTCAGTTTAGGTGATGACAGCCTACACAACACATAGCTCTATATTTAGTTGGATTAATTGGACTGAGAGTTTTTGATATCTTTTATTTGAAACTCCGTTCTTATTATTAAAGAAAATAAAAACAGGTTGTGTGGAGATGTATCCGCTATGAAGTCACCCAATTTGCGAAAGCCTTTTTCTGGTATAAGTGCCAAAAAACTGCTATCTAAACAAACATTTCAAACTTTATTCAGTCGTGGCTTTTGGCGTTCTCTTGCAGATACTCCAGATGCAACACGCTTCTTGGCGTTGTTCTTGATTTCTATTTTAGTCACTGCTGGTGCCTTTGTGGTGGTTGCTAAAAAAAGTCAAAATGGTCGTGTGATGATCCAACACTCCTCTGAGTTGCGTGTACTTTCTCAGGATATTGCTAAAAACGCCACGGAAGCTTCTTCAGGTAACCAACAAGCTTTTGACTTTTTGAATAGAGCGGTGGGTGATTTCTCTAAACGTTGGACAACACTCAAAGATATGCATGGCGAAACACGTGCTGATACCAAAGCAGTACAAGCGGTGTGGCAACGTGTGTCTGATAACTTACAAAAAGTGAGTGCGGGTGAAAAAACTGTAGGTAACTTGCATGACTTGGTTGCTGGTATTGCGGATGCGGTGCCAGAGTTACAAGCAGAAAATGATAGTATTGTTGACGCGATGGTAGCTTCAGGCGCACCAGCTTCACAGGTGGTGATTGCGAAAAACCAATCGGTATTGGCGGAACGTATTTTACGTTCGGTAAGTAGTGTGCTGAATGGTGATGAAAATGCGGTTATGGCTGCTGATGATTTCGGCCGTGACTCTGAAGCATTTGGTCAAACACTAGAAGCGTTATTGAATGGTGATCCAGATATGGGGATCACTGCAGTTAAAGATCCTCAAGCTCGTGCCTCCTTAGAAGCGATCAAAAAGCTATTTGAAAGCTCTGTTCAGCAAGGTGCTAATGAGATTTTACAGTCTTCACCAGAATTATTCCAAGTACGCGAAGCTTCGGCAGCAATTTTCCGTGACTCTCCAGAATTATTATCTACCTTAACTAAATTAACAGGTGTCGTTGACGAAGAGGCTAATGCGGTTGTTCCTAGTATCATTGGTGTGATTTTCTTAGTATCTACTTTAGGCTCCTTATTTGGTTTTATCCGTATTCGTGCGCGTCAAGATAAAGAACGTGCAGAAAAAGAAGCTGAATTTGACCGTAAACGCGCTGAAGAAGTAGAAATGGAAAACCAACGTAACCAATCTGCGATTTTGCGTTTATTGGATGAGTTGGGTGATTTGGCGGATGGTGATTTAACCGTACAAGCAACGGTATCCGAAGACTTTACTGGTGCGATTGCTGACTCTATTAACTACTCTATTGACCAATTACGTCAGTTGGTATCTACGATTAACCAAACAGCAGTGCAAGTTTCTGCTGCGGCTCAAGAAACTCAATCGACTGCGATGCACTTAGCTGAAGCTTCTGAGCATCAAGCCCAAGAAATTGCAGGTGCTTCTGCTGCGGTAAATGAAATGGCGGTTTCTATTGACCAAGTATCTGCCAACGCTGCTGAATCAGCAGTCGTTGCGGACCGTTCTGTAGCCATCGCCCACAAAGGGGCGGATGTGGTGCAACGTTCTATTGAAGGTATGGATACGATTCGTGAGCAAATTCAAGAAACTTCTAAACGTATTAAACGTTTGGGTGAATCTTCTCAAGAGATCGGTGATATCGTGTCTCTGATTAATGATATTGCTGACCAAACAAACATTCTCGCGTTAAATGCTGCGATTCAAGCGTCGATGGCGGGTGAAGCAGGCCGAGGCTTTGCGGTGGTTGCGGACGAAGTACAACGTCTTGCGGAACGTTCCGCTTCTGCAACTAAACAGATTGAACAGTTGGTTAAAACGATTCAATCTGATACTAACGAAGCGGTTATTTCCATGGAACAAACAACTGCTGAGGTAGTACGTGGTGCTCGTTTGGCTCAAGACGCGGGTGTGGCACTTGAAGAAATTCAAACGGTATCGAGAAACTTAGCGGACTTGATTCAAAACATTTCGAATGCTGCTCGTCAGCAAGCAGCATCTGCAGGTCACATTTCTAATACGATGAACGTTATTCAAGAAATTACCACTCAAACAACTGCTGGTACTATTGCTACTGCTCGTTCGATTGGTAACTTAGCAGAAATGGCTGCTGAACTACGTTTATCAGTATCTGGCTTCAAGTTACCAGATTATGCTTAACTTTAATTAGGAGTGAACTGGCATGGGTTTACAGGATTGGGGAATTCGGCCAGTTACTCCTATTTCAGATGAGCAATTTGCATTATGGCAGGGATTGATTGAGTCTAAGACGGGAATGATTTTTACTCAAACCCGTCGCCCATTTTTAGAAATATCGTTATCAGCACGTATGCGTGAAATTGGCGCAGAAGATTATGACACTTATTATGAGTTGATTGCTTCTGGGGCTAGAGGCGAGCGAGAATGGTTAACCCTCGTTGACCGTTTAGCGGTACAGGAAACCTCTTTTTTTCGTCATGCCAGTTCTTATGAGTTGGTTGAGTCGTATATAAAAAATGTATTGGCTCTTCATCAAAAAAAGAGCCTAAATTTATGGAGTGCTGGTTGTTCTACAGGTGAAGAACCTTATTCATTAGCATTGTTGGTGGAAGCTTTATTAGCATCATCAGGTCGTAGAGATATTTTTTATGGTATCACTGCAACTGATATTAGTTTGCCAACATTAGCTAAGGCGAAATTAGGTATATATAGTGAGCGTAAGCTTTTTGGTGTGCCAGAAACCTTACGTCAAACATATTTTCGCCCTTTAGATAATCAACGAGATTGGCAAATTGATCAGTCCTTAAGAGCTAGAGTTGCTTTTGCTCAATTGAATTTAATGGAATTAGATAAAGCACCTTTTCATGAAATGGATATTATTTTTTGTCAAAATGTGCTGATTTACTTTCGTCGTTTTCGTAAACGAGATGTTGTAACGCACTTGGCAGAACGTTTGCAAGTGGGTGGTATGTTAATTTTGGGTGTAGGAGAAGTGCTTGATTGGCATCATCCAACCCTAGAGCGTGTGGATTATCCCAATACCTTAGCATATCGCCGTGTAGTATAAAAAATTCGAATTTGCAATTGATGCTGTGGTAAAAAGCATCATCCCCAGAGGGGGGGTAATAAGATGACTGATAATCATAATTTTCTTGCTTTAGATTGGGTTAAAAGTGAAATACAAGAAACCTTAAAGCAAGCTCAACAAGCTTTGGAAGCCTATATAGCGACGCCAAATGATACGGCAAAGTTGCGCTTCTGCTTGGCTTATTTGCATCAAGTATTTGGTACTTTGCAAATGGTCGAGTTTTATGGTGCAGCCATGCTTGCAGAGGAAATGGAAAGATTATGTTTGTCGTTAGTAAATCATAAAGTCAGTGATAGAGCTAAAGCGCAGCATGTACTCATTGAGGCAATGTTACAATTGCCTGCCTATTTAGAGCGTTTGCAAGTTGCAAAAAAAGATACACCTTTTGTCTTGTTGCCAATTATTAATGAATTGCGTACAGCACATGATGAAACGCCTTTGTCAGAGTTGGCATTGTTTAAACCAGATTTTGCACGTGTATTTTCGGTCATTGGGCAAACAGGTGTAGCACCAATTCAAGACTCTTTAAAAAAATTAAGACATGGCTATCAGTTAAGTTTGTTAGGAATTATTCGTCAGCAAAATTTATTACAACAATATGAGCATTTGATTTTAGTTTTTGAAAAACTTGGTTTGTTTGTTGCACAAAAACCATTACAAGCATTATGGCAAACTTCTTCTGCTTTAGTTGAAGGCTTGATGAGTAATGATATTCCATTAACGCCTGAAATTAAAACTTTATTAGGACAGATTGAACAAGAACTTAGAAGTTATATCGCTTATCCTCAACATAGTCCATCCTTAGATTTATTAAAGAACATTTTATATTATATAGCTAAGAGTCGAGGCACAACACATCGGATGTTGGCGGTACGCGCTTTATATCATTTAGATGAAATTTTACCAACTTTTGATGTGGTTGAAGCAGAAAAAGAAAAACTAGCCGCACCAGATCGTCAAGCAATGCAATCGGTGATTAAAGGTGTCACCGATGAATTAAGTCATGTTAAAGAAGTGATTGATGACTTAACGTATGCCACACATCCAGATATTGATGGCTTACGTCCTTTGTTACCTATTTTGCGTCAAATTGCTAGTACTTTACAGGTATTAGGCTTGTATCAGTTACAGCGTATTATTTCTGAACAAATTAGAGCACTAAATAAATCACTTAACTTTGGCGTTTTGCCAGAAGGTGCGTTGTTGGTTGTGGCTAGTGGTTTAATAGAAGTAGAGTCTAGTTTACAGCAATTAGTAGAAGATCAGCCTTTAACACCAAATTTAGAAAATTTTGGTGGTAATGCAATGGTTGACCAAGTGTCTGCCGCTCAAGGGGCAGTGCTTAGAGAGTCTAGAACTGCTTTAGAAAAAGCTAAAGAATCGATTGTTGAATATATTAGCTCTCAATGGAATGCAGAAAAACTAGCCGAATTGCCTGTATTATTAAATACAGTGCGCGGTGGTTTATCGATGTTAGATTTATCTCGCCCTGCACAAATTTTAGCGCGTTTATCGGAGTTCGTGACCAAGCACTTATTAAAAGATGAATATCGTCCAAGTTGGTCAGAAATGGATACTTTGGCTGATATTATTTCATCTGTTGAGTATTATTTGGAACGTTTAGCAAATCATCACCAAAATAATAATTTGTTGGATGTTGCTGCTCAATCCTTAGAAAAATTAGGTTATGGTTTGTTACTAACAACACCTACTACATCTGACTCTGTGGAGAGACGTGCAGTTGCAAAAACTGAAGAAGAAAAAGCATTACCCGCAATTGATGATATTGATTTTGGTGAACCACCACCTTCTATGTTGGATAAGACAATAGTAAATATGCCTGCTTTAGTCTTAGAGGATCAAGCAGTAAGAGATAAGCCTGTTCAGCAAGAAGACAATGTAGATAAAACATTAATTGCAATGCCAGCATTAACAGATGAAATGTTGGCAAGAGCAGCTCAAACTGTAGAAGATGATGGCGAAAAAACATTGGTGAATTTACCAGCAGTGCATTTGCCGCCAAAATCAGAATCGTCTTCTGAGGATATGTTTAGTAGTACCATGACCTTCAATGCAGAAGATTATCTCTCTGAAGGAGTATTTGCACCTAAGTCACAGGCAGTCGTGATAGAAGAGCCGGCCTCGCCTATTAGCTTTGATGATACTGAATCTATGTTTAAGCCTGAAGGCGTTGAACTAGCACCAACAATGGTCAATATGCCTGTTGTTAATTTAGATGAGACCCAGCGTTTACCTATCGTTGAGGATGTTTCAATAACAGAAGCAAATGATGAAATTGATCCAGATGCTACTGTAAAAATAGTGATGGCAGAAACACAATCTGTTGAAGAGGTTCCATTAGAAACAGAATTATATGAACAACAAACAATAGCTGTCGCTTTTGAAATTACTGCACAAATCCCAGAAGATGATTTTAGTGAAGATGATGAAATTCGCGAAATTTTCATAGAAGAAGCGGAAGAAGTTTTAGAAACGTTAAACAGTTATTTGCCTAAATGGTCAGCTAATTTTGACAATAAGGCCGCACTCACAGAGGTTAGACGTGCATTTCATACTTTAAAAGGTTCTGGCCGAATGGTTGGAGCGAAAGTTGTTGGTGAATTAGCTTGGTCAATTGAGAATATGCTCAATCGTGTCATTGACAAAACGACACAACCAACAGCAGCAATGATGCAGTTGATTGCTGGTGTTGTAGAGCTTGTCCCGATCTTAATGACCAATTTCCAAGATAAGCAGGTGCCAAGTTATAAAACAGATGGTTTAATGACTGCCGCTGATTTATTTGCCAAAGCTCAATCTTTATCTAGTGATGATGTTCAATGGGCAATTGACTATACATATAATCGCTTAGTTACATCGACATCTGTTGCCGATGTGATTATGCAAGAAGAGCCAGAGATAGAGTTAGCTATTGAGCCTGTGGTTGTAGCAGACGTGGAGGAAGATACTGATTTAGGAAATGTCACAATTCCTGTTATGGCTGCGATTAATGTTCCTGAGCCTAAAGATGACTTAGATACTCAAGAGGATCAAAGTGCTGAGGCTATTTCTTTTGAGGATTTTGATGACGAAGGCGTGTTTGATGTTCCAATGGATATGGGTGAAGAAACAGATTTAACGGCTGCTCCAGAATTATTACCACAACAAGAAGCTGTTGTGATTAGTGAAGTACCAAACGAAGTAATATCAATAGCTAAACCTGCATTAACTATTGATATTCCTCAACATATTTTAGTACCAGAGGATGACTTTAGTCAGGATGATGAAATTCGTGAAATCTTTATTGAAGAAGCACAAGAAGTATTAGAAACAATTAATGAGTATTTCCCTAAATGGGCGGCTAAATTTGATAACAAAACCGCTTTAACCGAGTTTCGTCGTGGTTTTCACACCTTAAAAGGCTCAGGCCGCATGGTGGGTGCTAAAGTTGAAGGTGAGCTGGCATGGAGCATTGAAAATATGCTTAATCGTGTTATTGATAATACGATTAAACCCAATGCAGAACTAGTTGCTTTAATTAGCCATGTGATAGAGGTTATTCCACAACTGATTACTAACTTCCAAAATAAAGAAGCTCCTAGCTTTAATACTTCGCCATTAATGAGCGTTGCTGATAATCTTGCTCGTGGCAAGCAAGTAACGATGGAGGAGCTAAATGCAGCAATTGCCTTTGCACATGGACAAGTGACTGCAACAGTAGAGCCTGTAGAGGAAGTAGCATTAGTACAAGAAATAGCAGTATCAGACTCAGTAGTGACAGAGGACTCACAAGACTACAGTAATGCTTTTGAAGATTTAGCGAAAACGCTCAGTGAAATTAAAGATGAAACAACGGCTGTAGAGCCAGTACATTATGATCCTGTTTTGTTAGATATTTTTGTTTCGGAAGCGAAAGGTTATTTGGATGAAATTCAACAGTATTTAACGACTTTACCTGCACAATATAAAGTTTTACCAGTGACGGATCAAATGCTACGTGCATTACATACATTACGTGGTAGTGCTGGTATGGCAGGTGTTAAAACAATTGCACGAATAGCTGCACCCATGGAGCAGTTATTAAAAGATTTGCGTACCCAAAACCGTGGTTTACATCATAAACATATGGATTTGTTAAGCAATACTCACCGATTGATTGCATTGAGCATTAATGATGTTGTGAATGGTGGAACGGGTGATTTAGCAGATACAGATAAGTTTATTGCTCATGTTGCAGAGGTGTCTCAAGCACCTGCTGCAGATGACGATGAAATTATTGAGTCAGCTGCCCCAATTAATACCGCAGGTATTGTGGCTGGCTTTTTGGATTTGGGGTTGGAATGCTTAATGGATGCTCCTTGGGAGTTAGCAGAATGGCTAGCTTCTGAACAAAAAGTTGAACATATTCAAAATTTGGTAAAAGACTTAGAGTTATTAGCACCAGCTGCTAAAGCAGCAATTGTGATGCCATTAGTTGATATTGTTAATCAGTTAACGGTGGTATATCAATTTGTCTTAGAAGATATTGAAAAAGCATTGTCTAATGGCCAGTTGTTAGAAGATCTAGCAAATGCTCATGACGAAATCATCAATATTTTTGATACCTTAGCCGCTTGTCAAACTGTTCAGCCTAATCCCAAATTATTAGAGCGTTTACGCGAATGGGGTGGTAGTCCTGTCGATTTTGTTGATACAGCCGCTATACCCAGTTATGTGCCAGCAGCCCAAGAAATTGATGAAGGTGCAGATCCAGAGTTATTGGCCATTTTCTTGGAAGAAGCTGAAGAAGTATTAACTGCTGCTGATGATGAGTTGATTGCTTGGAAAGCCAATCCAGAAGATAAGAACCCTTTGCGAGTATTACAACGTCATTTGCATACCTTAAAAGGTGGTGCGCGTATGGCTGTTGTCACTAGTTTAGGTGATTTGGCGCATGAGTTAGAGTTTTTATATGAAGATTTGGTCAATGGTCGTTATCAAGGCACAACGGTTTTAATGGATTTGCTACAACGTTGTCATGACCGCTTGGCAGATATGATAGATGGCTTAAAGGCAGAGGGACGTTGTTATTACGCCAAAGATTTAGTACAAGTAATAGATATTTATCGTCGTCAACCGACTGATAATGTGATTTTGGATTTTTTCTCCTCAGCGGCAGGTGGTTCGACTAAACCTGTAGAAGTGCCTGTTGCAACATCTGCCGCGCAGCCGACACCTGTTGCAGAACAGCCAGTTAATGTTGTTCAGCCTACTCCACAAGCAGCAGTTGTGAGCAATCGAAAAGCAGAAACTGATGAAGAATTAGATCCAGAAATGTTATCTATTTTCTTGGAAGAGGCTCAAGAGATTGTTGATGAAACCAATGCTAGCTTGCAGCAATGGATGCAACAACCAGAAGATGTGACACCAGTACAAATTTTACAACGTGGTTTGCACACCTTAAAAGGTGGTGCGCGTATGTCTGGTGTTAATTCTTTAGGCGATTTAGCGCATGAAATGGAAAACATCTATGAGGGAGTTTGTCAAAAACGTTATCAAGGCAACAAAGAGGTCTTTTCTGTACTGCAACGTTGTCATGATCGTATTGCAGAAGTGGTTGATAATCTAAAAGATCAAGGACGTGCTTTAGTAGTGACAGACTTGGTTGAACAATTAAAACGTTATTTGTCTAATCCTCATGCTTTTGTTGACACTGTGCAAATGGCAGTGGCTACACCAACCGCCGTTACACCTGTTACCACAGACAATGATGTAGTTCCTGTAGCGGTTGTAGTAGAGGCTATTGATGACAATGTGATGCCCAAAATGTTGGGTAACTTCCGTGATGCTGCTAAAAATCAGCAAGCACAAGAAATGATTCGTGTTTCTTCTGAATTAATGGAAAAGCTAATTAACATTGCGGGTGAAACATCTATTGTTCGCTCGCGTGTTGAAATGGGGGTACATAGTTTTAGCCAAACCGTTGAGGAAATGGGGGCTACTGTACAGCGTTTGGCTGAACAATTACGTCGTATGCAGGGTGAGCTTGAGTCACAAATTCTTGCACAACATACAACAGAAGACACAAAATATGCTGATTTTGACCCCTTGGAGATGGATCAATACTCGTCCTTAAATCAGTTATCAAAATCATTATATGAGTCTGCATCTGACTTAATGGATTTGAAAGGTACATTAATCGACAAAACACGTGATACAGAAACCCTATTATTGCAACAATCGCGTTTAAATACCGAAATGCAAGAAGGTTTAATGAGTTCTCGTTTAGTTCCGTTCTCACGTTTGGTGCCACGCTTACAACGTATCGTGCGTCAAACCGCAACTGAATTACATAAACCAGCAGAGTTATATGTAGTTAATGCGGAAGGGGAAATGGATAGAACCTTATTAGAACGTATTGTTGCGCCATTAGAACATATGTTAAGAAACGCTGTTGACCATGGTTTAGAAACTCCGCCAGACCGTGCCGCAGCAGGTAAAGAACCAATGGGGCGTATTACATTAACGCTCTCCCGTGAAGGTGGTGAAATTGTCTTAACATTGGCGGATGATGGTCGTGGTGTTAATGTTGAAGCCGTTCGTAAAAAAGCTATTGAGCGTGGCTTATTACAAGCCGATGCCACTATCAGTGAAAAAGAGTTATTGCAGTTCTTATTCCATGCAGGTTTCTCAACCGCGCAGAAAGTGACTCAAATTTCGGGTCGTGGCGTTGGTATGGATGTGGTGCAAAGTGAGATTAAACAATTAGGCGGTACAGTCGTCATTCAATCTGTCGCTGGTAAAGGAACAACTTTTGTCATGCGTTTACCATTAACGGTTGCGGTCAGCCGTGCCTTGATGGTTCGTATTGGTGAAGATGTATATGCGATTCCTTTATCGCAGATTGAAGGTATTGTTCGTGCTAATCCTTATGAGTTAGAAACTTACTATGCGCCCAATGCACCTGCTTTTGAATACGCGAATATTGGGTATAAACTGCATTATTTAGGTGAGTTTGTACATGGAATCCGTGTACCGAGTTTATTTGGCCAGACCTTACCATTACCGATATTATTGGTGCGTGGAGCGGATCAGCGAGTAGCCATACAAGTTGACCAATTAATTGGTTCTCGTGAAGTTGTTGTAAAATCAGTCGGAGCACAATTAGCGTCAGTAGCAGGTATTTCAGGTGCAACCATTTTAGGGGATGGTTCGGTTGTTATCATCTTAGATACGATTGCGATGTTGCGTGCTGCTGCACTGCAAAAACCACGTCAACGTGTGGCGGAAGACGATACCCCAGCTATTATTAAACCAGAGCGTGCAACCAAAATGGTTATGGTGGTTGACGACTCCGTAACAGTACGTAAAGTAACATCACGCTTATTAGAACGTCATGGTTATGAAGTTGTTTTGGCTAAAGATGGTTTAGATGCGATTACTAAATTGGAAGATGTACGTCCTGATATTATGTTGCTCGACATTGAAATGCCGCGTATGGACGGTTTCGAAGTTGCATCTTTAGTACGTCACAATCCAAATTTAATCGGTTTACCGATTATTATGATTACCTCACGTACAGGTGAAAAACACCGTGAACGTGCATTCCAAATTGGGGTAAATGCCTATATGGGTAAACCATTCCAAGAACAACAATTACTAGAGACTATTTCTGAGTTATTAGTAGCAGCTTCGACAAAATAAGGTTTAATCATGGCGAAACGGAATCCTAAAGTTGCTATTGTGTCAGATATAAGCTTGCAAAGGCTTGCCCTTGCACATGCAGTAAAAGGGCAAGGGTATGATTTGGTATTAAACAGCTCGCCTGAACGATTGGATGATCGTTTATTTAAATCTGTTGAGCCTGATGTATGGATTGTTGATTTACAAAATGAAGATGATGAGTTATTAGATCGTATTTTAGATTTAGGTGTGCCAGTACTATTTGGCTTAGATGCTGCACCCGCTCAAGGAACACGGCAATATCCACGTTGGGAGCGTCGGGTTTTTATAAAGCTTTATGACGTTGTTGGGCATCCTGTTATTCAAGAAAATCTCGAACCACTAGAAAAACAAGCAGTTGCGCCTGTTGCACCACGAGAGATTTATGTTCCACAAGAATTAATGACGTATAAATCTCAACGATTGGAGTTTGTGTGTGTGCTAGCAGCATCGTTAGGTGGGCCAGCAGCGGTTAAAGAGTTTTTAGATTTTATTCCATCAGGATTGCCCGTTGCATTCGTGTTGGCTCAGCATATTGATGCACGTATGCAAGAGTCTTTAACACGAGTTTTGGTGCGACATAATCATATGCCTTGTCATATTGCACATGATGGAGATAAGTTGAAATCAGGTCAGTTATTGATTGCGCCTGTAGAAACGGAAATAGATTTTAGTGCTGATGGTCAGGTCATTTCACGTAATATTAAATGGGATGGTCCATATTCACCTTCTATTGACCAAGTTTTGGCCAATGTTGGCCGACGTTTTGGTAAAAAATCTATTGCGATTATTTTTAGTGGTATGGGTAGTGATGGTTCGATTAGTGGGCCACAGATGGTAGAAGCGGGTGGTTCTGTTTGGGCGCAAGATGAAAAAACCTGTGCTTGTCCAAGTCAACCAGATGCGATGAGAGCAACAGGATGTGTATCATTTTCTGGAACACCATTTGATTTGGCAAATCGTTTAGTAATACATATAAGTAGAAATTTATCAGCACATACGGCTTAGAAGGGTTAAAACACATGGCAACACAAGCAATTACACTGAGTCAAACCACTTTGTTGAGTGCAACAACTGGTAAATTAGAGGTGTATATCTTGCCTATTTGGCAAAAAAAATTACTGTTACCAACGGTTGCTGTTGTTGATATTTTGCCAGCAAGTCAATTAAAAACGACTAAAAAAAATAAAAAAGTTGGCATATTAGGTCAAATTGTTTGGGAACAAGAAACCATCCCTGTGATTGCTTTTGAAACATTTAATGGAGAGTCTCAGACCGCGGAACCTCAAAAAATTGCCATTATGGTTGCGGTGACATTAGGTGAGTTACAATATTATGGTTTAGCTTTACAAGCAGAACCAATAACGGCCAAAGTCAAAATTGCCGAAATTGAAGATTTAGAGCAAGCTACGATAGGACCTATGGAATATTTGCAAATTCGCTATCAAAATCAACTATGTGTTATTCCAGACTTGGATGCGGTAGAGCAAAATTTAGCAAAAAACTTATGATTCATAGGGCGTTATAAACGCCCTTAAACTTAGGGTCTGTTGACGTTTTGCGTGTGAGCCGCGTTGCTGATAAAAATTGACTCA
>NZ_CALETI010000057.1 GCF_937920075.1 uncultured Agitococcus sp. | reverse complement strand
TTCAGGTTCAGGTTCAGGTTCAGGTTCAGGTTCAGGTTCAGGTTCAGGTTCAGGTGAGGCTAATTTATGCTCACTAGGAACTGCAATTACTTCAGGTGTTTTTTTTTCGATCACTGGTTCTGTTGTTTCGACTGTTTCTGTAGCAGTTGATTTAGGCTGTTGCTGAGTCGTCGATAACAAGGCAGATAACTGACTACGTGCTTGTTGCGCCTGTTGAGTTACGGTTTCATTTCTCCCCAAACCTGCTTGAGCATTTGGCAGACCACTAAAACCTTTAGGGGGTGTTGTTGGTACAGGTTTAAAACTAAGCATACGCAGCAAACACATTTCAAACCCTTGACGGGTGGTAATTGCTAACGGTAAATCACGACGACCATGTAAAGCAATTTGATAATATAACTGTACATCTTCAGGGCTTAATGCTTGGGCTAAAGCCAAGACCTTTTCTTTGTCACCTTCAGTATTTTCAATAGCATCAGGCAACAACTGTGCTAATGCGACACGATGCAGCATACTAATTAATGCTGCTAATGCTCCTTGAAAATCAACACTTTGCTCTGCCAAGGTATTAATCACGGCTAACACTTGGCCAGCATCAGCACTATCTATGGCTGCCAATACCCGAAACACCAAATCTCGGTCAACACTGCCCAACATATCACGCACTTCTTGCTCGCGTAATAAACCATTACCAAAAGCAATTGCTTGATCGGTCAACGACAGCGCATCACGCATTGAGCCATTTGCGGCTCGTCCTAATTCCCATAATGCCCCCATATCATATTGCACATTTTCTGCGGCTAATACATTTTCTAAATGCTGCACTACCCGTTCTGGAGACATCGGCTTTAGCGAAAACTGCAAACAGCGTGACAACACGGTGACAGGAATTTTTTGTGGGTCGGTAGTAGCTAATAAAAACTTAACGTGGCTGGGTGGTTCTTCTAAAGTTTTGAGCAAGGCATTAAACGCTGCTTTAGACAACATATGTACTTCGTCAATTAAGTACACTTTATAACGTCCGCGTGTGGGCATATATTGTGCATTTTCAATCACTTCACGCACATCATCAACGCCTGTATTACTCGCCGCATCAATTTCGATTAAATCAATATAACGACCTTGATTGATTTCTTGACAAGTGGCGCATACACCACAAGGTTGCGCGGTTATACCTGTTTCACAATTCAGACATTTAGCCAAAATACGGGCAATGGTGGTTTTTCCTACACCGCGAGTACCTGTAAATAAATAAGCATGATGCAAACGATTCTGTGTTAAAGCATTCGCTAATGCACGAGCAACATGTTCTTGGCCAACTAACTCAGCAAAGTTTTTTGGACGATATTTACGGGCAAGAACTTGATAACTCATCTTTAGGTAAAACTCTTATTAATTATTTAACTGAAATACGGGTTTAGACTGCCCTTAATCATAACATAAAGCCTTTTGAGAAATTGACAAGCTTTAGGTTTGTATGTTGTTTTAATGCTTGTGCTTCATCTTGGCACACATTAGGATAGGCCATGTCCCATAAAACTCTTTAACCTATGTTAACACAATGAAAACCAAAACTATTTTAATTACAGGCGGTGAAAGTGGTGTTGGTGCGGCAACGGCGCGCGCCCTTGCTGCTCAAGGCCATAAGGTGCTTTTTACCAGCCGTGATGCTGAAGATGGGGCGCAATTATGCCAAGAAATTAATACCGCTTTTCCTCGTGCCAATATTAAAAATTTGGTTTTAGACCTTTCGTCTTTTTCTTCGATTCGTTTGTTTTGTAGCAAGCTAGAAAAAGAATACGATGCGATTGATGTGTTAATCAATAATGCGAGTTTAGCACCACTCACCAAACAAAAAACCCGCGATGGTTTTGAAGCACAATTTGGGGCAAATTATTTAGGCCATTTTTTATTAACCCAGTTGTTACTCGATTTGTTAAATGAAGCAGGCAAAGGCCGCATTGTCCATACTTCGTCGATGATGCACTGGTTGGGTAATATTGATTTTGGTAGCTTTCATGGCGAAAAGTTTTATGACCCAATTCGTGCTTATGCACAATCAAAATTAGCTATTTTATTATTTAGTAATGAGTTGTCACGCCGTTTAAAACGTACCAAAATTACTAGCAACTCTTTTCATCCTGCTGGTACACCCCAAGAAATTTATTTTAATTTGCCACGAGCCGCCTATTTAACCGTTAAACCCTTTTTGGCTGCACCCGAAGAAGGCGCACGCACCGCCGTTTTATTGGCAACTGCTCCACATTTAGGCGAAAGCACAGGTAAATATTTTAGCAAAGGCGAACCTGCTTTAAGTTCGCCACGCGCACGCAATGAAGATTTAGCCCTCAAACTTTATGAAGTGAGTGCTGGTTTATGTCAGGTTGAGGCGTTGTAAGACTGTAAAAAGTTGCTATTGATATCATATTTTGTTTAAACCAATGTAATGGTTTAATAAAGCAGGACACTTTGAACGGTAGTATTTATACTGCAAGTAGAGGTGTTTATGAAAGCAACAAAGACAACGAAAAAGCCGACCTATAGTTTAGAATTTAAGCAAGACGCGGCTAAATTAGTGCTTGAGAAAGGCTATAGCTGCCAAAAAGCAGCAGAGCATTTAGGGGTATCATTAAGTGCATTATCGCGTTGGGTTAAAGCAGAGCGACCGCCGAATGTGAATGAAGCATTAAATAAGAAGTCATGCTTAAGCCTTGCGGAACACGACGAATTACGCCGTTTAAGGAAAGAAAACGAACAGTTGAGAATGGAGCGTGAAATCCTAAAAAAGGCCGCCGTCTTCTTTGCGAAAGAAGTCGAGTAAAGTATAGCTTTATTCGAGAGCAACAGAAGACCTATCCTGTGACAGTTTTATGCCGCGTTATGGCCGTGAGTAGCAGTGCCTATTATGCGTGGTGTCAATCAGCGCATAAATGCCCTAAAGCCGAGCAAGACCACGTTCTTGCCAAAAAGCTAAGGCAATTATTTAGCGAAAATCGCGGTGTTTATGGTAGTCGCCGACTGACGAACATATTAAAAACACAGGGGATTCAGGTAGGCCGTTATAAAGTACGTCGCCTCATGCAAGACTTAAACTTAGTGGCCAGATACCCTAAACGCGTGAAAGTGACAACGGATAGCGATCACAGTGAGTCTATATCACCCAATAAGTTAGATAGAAAATTTAGTGTGAGTCAGCCCAATCAGGTTTGGACAACAGACATCACGTATGTGTGGACATTACAGGGTTGGCTGTATGTTGCGGTGGTCATAGACTTATTTTCGCGGCAAGTCGTGGGTTGGGCAATGGCTAATCATATGAAAACGTCATTGTGTGTCAGTGCATTACAAATGGCCTTTT
>NZ_CALETI010000056.1 GCF_937920075.1 uncultured Agitococcus sp. | reverse complement strand
GAATGTACAAATGGCTGAATTTTTAAGAGATAGAAATCCAAGATTGGTTTTAGATTGTGGAGCTGTTATTGAGCCTAACCAGATATCTGCAATATATGGTTAAATATTTTATCTACCCTTATTTTCTAATGCTTTCTTAAAATCCTAATTGCTAATAGGTATATAAATGTTAAATGGATTTGAATCCAGTGTGAGTGGCCTTAGAGCTCAAGGAAAGGCGATTTCTAATATCAGTGGTAATATAGCAAATGCTCAAACTACTGGATACAAGGGTGTTTTTTCTTCTTTTTTGACACTTATTGCTCCAGGAACAAATGATGTTATGGAGATCACGAGAAATTCTATAGATAAGCAAGGTGGAATTAAAGATACAGGAATTGTTACAGACTTGGCAATAAGTGGAGTTGGAATGCTTGCCGTTAAACCATCTCTTGATCTAAATGACAAGCAGCTATTGTACACTAGAGAAGGGTCCTTTAGAACTGACGTGAGTGGCAACTTGCAAAATATAGGGGGATCATATTTACTGGCATGGCCTTTTGATAACGAAGGCAAGCCAATTGGCAATGATTTTGCATCTCTTGAAGTGGTAAATTTATATTCTTTAGTACAAGAAGTTGCTGCAACAAAATCTATAGATTTTTCTGTTAACCTAGACGCAAAAGAACAGATGATCAAAGGTTTATCTTATATTATTCAACCAGAGAGTGGGCTTTCTACAGATGATGTTATATCAAATAAAAATCTAAGAGTGGGAGATAAATTCAGAATAGATGTTAATGATGGTGAGCAGCAATATGATTTTACATATGGTGGGTTTTCGTCTGGAAATGCAGCATCAATTCAGATTTTAGGCTCAGAGAGCATAAATGGCGGATTATCCGCTCTTATAAATGGGGATAATTTTTCAATTAAAACAAAAAATCTAGATAGCATGGAGTTTAAATATAAAGAAATAAACCCTGATATTTTGCTTGGAGAATTCAACAACATAAAGACTCTTTCTGCAGCAATCAATCAAATTGATGGTCTTAAGGCAACAATAAAAAATGATTGTCTTTCTATAGCGTCAGCTCAGATCGGAGACTCGATCACTTTTGTTAATGGTTTTGATGTCAGCAAACTCGGCTCAAGTAAAGATATTAGCGCTGCTTTTGGAGCGAAACAATTTTATGACACTGTAAACAGCGTAAACATGAGTCAGCAGGAAGTTTATGGCGTCACTCCAAGCGTTGGAGCTAGCGCATTACCATTTTCTTCTGGCGTTTTTGATGGTGATGGTCGTGAGTTTTGCCATACCCTTGTTAAGAGTATGGCTAGTATTGGCTTAAATAACTATAGGCAATGCCTGTCAGTAAGTTTTTATATGAGCTTGGTTTCGACTCCGCTCAACCAGCCCCCTGAGCGAAGTCGAAGGGCGGTTATTAAGCACGTAAACGACGGGTTTTAAACGTACGCCAGCCATTATCCGTCATCGAAAACATTAAAGCGGTTAATGCTGATTCGGTGGGTTTTGGGGCTTGGCCTTGTGCCATACGATGTAATTGGCGGGCATACCAAACAATTTCCATCAAGGCCATGTTATCAACCATCTTAATGCCTGTTTTAATTGGTTTGACTTGATAACGTGGTTCTTCACCAGCTAATAAACGGTTGCCAATATCGGGTTCAATGGCTAAAGAGCGGCCTAAACCGACAAAATCGACTGCGCCACTATTAATCGCATCTTGCATTCCTGCTAAAGAGCGGAAACCACCTGTGACCATTAATGGGGTTTTGGTGGTGGCACGGGCTTTTTCGGCAAACTCTAAAAAGTAAGCTTCACGACGACGAGTAGATTCTTTAACAGGTGTGCCATTCATTTGCACAGGCGCTTCATAAGTGCCACCTGAAATTTCAATCATATCAATGCCAGCTTCAGACAAAGCACGAATCACATCTAAGGATTCTTCTTCGGTAAAACCGCCTTTTTGGAAGTCGGCAGAATTGAGTTTAATGCCAATCGGAAATTTATCACCCACTTGTTTACGCATTTCGGCATATACCGCTAACACAAAACGGCGACGATTTTCAGGATTTCCACCCCATTGGTCAGTACGCTGATTGTGATGGCCTGATAAAAATTGGCTAACTAAATAACCATGTGCACCATGAATTTGTACACCACTAAAGCCTGCTTTTTTAGCAATCGCTGCCGTTGTACCAAAACGTTGAATAATCTCTAAAATTTCGTCATGAGTGAGTTCGCGTGGTGTGGCAAAAAAGGCTGTTAATTCTTTACCAAACGGAATTGCCGAAGGCGAAACATTTTGTTTGTTTAAACCACGTGGTGACTGTTTACCAGGATGATTAATTTGCATCCACAATTGCGTACCGTTTTGTGTGCCTGCTTTTGCCCATGCTTTTAATAAATCTAAGTCGCGTTCGTCTTCAACCACCACATTGTTGGGTTCGCCAATCGCACGACGATCGACCATGACATTACCTGTAATCAAAATACCCATGCCACCCATTGCCCAACGTTGGTACAAACGCGCTAAACCAATGGTTGGATGATTGTTGGTTGTACCTAAAGTCTCACTAAGTGCAGATTTGACTAAACGATTTTTGACCACACTGCCATTTGGTAGGCTAAATGATTGATTAAGGATGTCTTGGGACATGAGAAGCTCCAAAAAATAAGACGAGCGTACTAAAATTTTTGCTGTGGGCTTAAGATAACATTCAATTTGATAGTTGTCAAAGTGTTGTATTGAGAAAAGGTCAATTATTAGCAATAAAGCTCCATCTACCTGTGGGAAAGGGTTGGGGTGAGGGTAAACTTTAGGAATTAAAATCCCCCCATAACCAATTTAACACGCTTAATACGGCAACGGGGGCGGTTTCGGTGCGTAATATTCGTTGTCCTAAGCACCACGGCGCAAAACCGTGTTCGATACTTTGACTAATTTCGCGTTCGGATAATCCGCCTTCTGCGCCAATTAATACCGCAATCGTTTGTGGTTTTTTGCTAGGATTAGGTAAGCCTGTCACGCTAGGTGCTAAGACAAAACGTAAATCAGCTTGAGTGTTTGCTGTCCATGTTTCTATAGCTTGAGGCGGATTGATTTTAGGAACAATATTTAAGCCTGATTGTTCACAAGCACTAATGGCCACGCCTTGCCAATGTGCCATTTTTTTATCTAAGCGTTCATTACCTAAACGCACTTCGCAACGTTCACTGATGAGCGGGGTAATTTCACTTACGCCTAATTCAGTCGCTTTTTGAATGGCATAATCAAATCGATCACCTTTGGATAATACTTGCCCTAAATGAACTTTTAGCGGTGAACTTTTGTTATGTTCAATAAATTGTTCTAAAGTGACATAAGCATGGCGTTTATCAGTACGGCTTAATTGGCCATGATATTCACCACCTTCACCATTAAATAAACAGACTTTATCGCCAACGCGTGCACGCAACACTTTAATAAAGTGATGGGCAGCTTCTTCAGGCAGTTCAATTTCGGTATTGAGCGATAAGGAAGTAGGGGTGTAAAGACGAGTCATAATATTTTCTTTAAAAACTACTCTTTCACTTCAACCATATAGGGTAAATCAAGCAACTGCAAAGGCAATTTTTCTTCACCTAAAAAAACCTGTTGACAATGATCGTGACGAACAATCGCTAATAGCTCAACCGTATGAGCATCTGCTTGTGCTGCAAGTACCACATGACCTTGGCTATGACCTGTTGCATCATAAATCACGGTATTTAAAGCAGGTAATTCGCTTAACTTCACTGTAAAACGATGCACCCATTGTTTAAGTTTGCCTCTAAAATACAAACGTGCAATGATTTCTTGGCCTGTATAACAGCCTTTGTTATAACTAATCGCATTTAAAGCTAAATAGTTTAATTCTTGAGGCTGATAAAGTTCGGTCGTTTCTGCAAGGACGGGTGTTTCGCCTGCTGCGATTTGTGCTAAACGCCAATCATTGATTGAGGCAATAGTCGCTTGCTGACTGAGTTGTTGCCAGACTGTTTCGCTAAACTCTGCTTTAACTAATAATAACCAACGAGAATCACCATCCACCCGCGTCAGACTGATTTGCTCATTGCTTAATGTCTGATTAATCGTGGTTGGACAAAAACCAAATAATTCAGTGAGTAGTTTTTCACTCTCTGCACCTAAAACACCAATCACACTGGTTTCGGGCGTGTTGATTTGTGCTTTAGAAAAGATAATATATTTTTGCAGGGTGTTTTTCGCAGTGGCTAATAACGCTTGATTAATCACTAAATGAATACTTTGAGCAGGCCATTCAATCGCGCGAAAACTAAACACCAAGCGACCTTTTAAATTGGCATAACCACCCAAACGAGATTGCTCAGGTGTTACCTCCTTAAAGTCGGTGGTGGTTTGTCCTTGTAAAAACTTATGAGCATCAATACCTTGAATGTTTAACAGAGCATCGGTTAAACGAATAATCGCGGACATAATATCCTCTTATCTAATCAACTATTTTTCAGTAGAAATAGCATATAATACTTTAATAGAATCAGCGAGATGAAAAATGCGTGAATTAACAGATGCCGAACGTGCCATGTTTTGGCGCGCAAGACGTGGTTTAAAAGAATTAGATGTATTTTTTGAACCGTTTATGCGTGACCATTATTTATTATTACCTGAAAATGAACAAGTCATGGTTGCCAAATTAATTAAATGTGAGGACCCTGATTTATTGGCATGGTTTATGGGTTATGAGCAACCTGAAGACCCCGATTTAGTCCATATTATTGAAGTGTTTCATGAGCGTTTGGGAACTGGACACAGCAATTAAGCCATCTCGTTATCAACAATGGCTTAATGGGTTATTTTACAGTGTGGCTATGGCGGCTATTTGGTGTGCTTATTTACCAACAGTGGCACAATTAGGTTTAACGATTGTGCTGCTAGCTGTTGCTTGTTTACATAGTGTTAAACTCGCCAAAACCTTGCCAGTCGTTAGTCATTTAAGTAGCAAAGCAGACGACTGGTTTATTGAGTTGGCAACAGGCCAACGTCTAAAAGTTAAATTAAATCGTTATTTTTTATGGCGTTATTTGGTGATATTAAGCTATCAAAGTCCACATATTCGCATGCCTTATGTGGTAGTGATCTTTCCTGATAGCATCGATAAAGATAACTATCGACGTTTGCAGGCTAAATTGAGATTATTATCTTAGGACTTACACGGTTATCGCTTATTTGCTCGCTAAATAAGCGTTCTTAACGATATTTAGCTCACAAAACGCGCTAATTGCAGCACAATGCGTAAGTTCTGATCTAACTGATAACCTCTTGCTGAGTCAGAAAAAACTCAGGTGGCGTTAACACGGTATCCACTAAATCAGTATTCATTTGTGGATAATCTAAAGTGTAATGCAAACCACGCGACTCTTTGCGAGCAAGGGCAGAGCGAACAATTAACTCACTAACTAACACTAAATTGCGTAACTCTAATAGGTTAGGTGAGACTTTATAATTACTATAGTATTCGCCAATTTCGACTTTTAATAATTCAATACGACGTAAAGCCCGTTCTAAACGTTTATCAGTACGAACAATGCCTACATAATCCCACATAAAACGGCGTAACTCGTCCCAGTTATGCAAAATAATCACATCTTCATCGGCATGACG
>NZ_CALETI010000055.1 GCF_937920075.1 uncultured Agitococcus sp. | reverse complement strand
ACAGATATGTCCGAGGCTTCTTTAAAAAAGTATGGATTATTTACACCTTCATATACAATATCTATAAAAAATGAGGGTAAAACAGTTAAGCTGTCATTCGGAACAAAAGAAAACGGTGCCTATTATGTTATTAAAGAAGGCACTGCTGTAATATATTCGGTATCTGAAAGCAGTATAGAGATAGTAGGAAAGGATTATCGTTATTATGTAATTAAAGCACGTATTTCTAACCGTAATACCAATGGTGGAAATTCAGAAGATGGACAAGGGGGTTATGGCCAATTAGCAGGTATTGGTAGTAGCTCTTGTAGTACGGCAGCCTTAGATACCTTAGCGCAAAATGCAGTACCAGAAAGTATTAACATTATTGCGCCAACCACCTTAAATTTGCGTAAAACCTCTAATGGTGGCACAGGTACTTTTGGTTTTGCTTTAACAAATACCGTGCAAACAACGGGCACAATTACCACCAGTACCGCAGGTGCTACAGAGCAAGTTGATGGTGATACAGGCACAGCAGGCACACAAGCCTATACCGTCAGTGCTACAGGCGTTGATCTTACGATTAATGAAAACTCTTTACCCTCTGGATGGAGTTTGGCTGGAGCAACTTGTACCAATTCAGGTGGCACAACGGTGGGGAGTTTGGCTGGCAGTACCTACACGATTCCTGCAGCAAGTGTCACCGCAGGGCAAGACTATACGTGTACCTTTACAAATAACAAATTACCGACGATTACGCTAACAAAAGTTAGTGTTGATAATAATGGTATTTTTAGTTTTAGTGGCACAAACGGTTTTGGCTCAGATTCTATTGCCACCAGTACTTCGGGCGTGGGCGTTACAGGCACGACTAAAACCTTAACCAGTGCGGCATTTACAACATCAACAGTGATTACTGAAACAATCCCCAGTAACTATACTTTAACCAATATTGCGTGTAGTGGCTTAGGCTCTGGTGGTACAGCAACTAATAACCTGAGTGCAGGTACAGTCACCTTAAATACGGCGGCAACCGCAGCAGGGGCTAATATCAGTTGTACCTTTACTAATACAGCAAGCAGTTCGTCAGGTGGCTCGTTCCCCTCACAAATTGCTTGTAATGCGGCTGAAATTGGCCAAACCTTTGAATTTAATGCCACTAATACATGGCCAAGTGGTACAAGCAGTAAAAGCTTTGTGGTGGGTACTGCACCTAATAATGTCACGGTAACGTTTACCAATACCCAAGCAGTCACCGCGATGTCGGGTGATCCTTCATTACGCACCTATGGTAATGTGGCTAACTCATTAACGATTTCTAGTAATGGTGGTTTAGCCAGTAATACTTTAATTGCTACTTTGGGGCTTGCACCAAGTCGTGCCATTAATAAGTTAAGTTACTCCATTTATGACAGTGATTATTATAATAGTGGTGGTTTTAATTTTAGAGACAGAACGATTTCAACATCGAGTGCAGGAAATCCAACAACAATTACTGCTCAAAATGGGACAAATGAAACCATTTCGGGGAATACCACTACAGCAACTACTTCTGCTGACTGTGGTGCTAATGATGCCAACTG
Source organism: uncultured Agitococcus sp. (assembly GCF_937920075.1). Classification (GTDB taxonomy): domain Bacteria; phylum Pseudomonadota; class Gammaproteobacteria; order Pseudomonadales; family Moraxellaceae; genus Agitococcus. Next base: position 4,100 of record NZ_CALETI010000055.1, on the reverse strand, counting down.
TAATTTGTATTTTGCCTATAACTTGAATGGGATCACCAGTGCCAGTACACAGTTTTATGCAGCACATGCCTCTGGTACATCGACACAACAATTAATTGCCTTTAATCAATATGCTTGGTGTTTACCTAAGCATCCTACCGTGACCATTAGTAAAACCACTAATGGAGGTACTGGCAGCTTTAGCTTTACCAATACAAACTTAGCATCGGCATCAACGAATTTAACAACAGCCACTGCAGGAACAGCAGTCAGTTCGACGGCGATGAATGTCACCAGTTTGGCAAGTAATGTGCAAATTCAAGAAACAGTACCAAGTGGTTGGCAATTGGCATCGGCCAGTTGTACCGATGCTAATGGAACATTAACGACAAATGGTACGGGTACTTTTGGCTCATTGGCTGGCAGCACTTTAACCATTCCAAGTGCAAATTTGGTCTATGGCGCAGATATTCGTTGTTCGTTTACCAACCGTAAAACAGCACAATTAACCTTGCGTAAAACGTGGGTCAATGCCCAAGTGAATGATGCAGTGACGATCACCACCGCAGGGGGTTCGGTTAATCCATCTTTTGCTTCAGTGGCTAATACAGCGAATGAAACGGATACAAGCACTGCAACAGCGGTTTATGTGGGTGATACTTTAACGTTCACTGAGCCATTTTCCACAGGTAGTGCCAGCAACTATAACGCAAACTTAGCGTGTACAGGTGCAACCGATACAAACTTGGCGGATGGTTTAACCATTAATACCGCTGATTCAGCCATTACTTGTACCTACACCAACACTCGAAAAACAGCAACGTTCCGTTTGGCAAAAGCGTGGGGTGCAAACAGCATCAGTGGTAATGTCGCAAATATTGGTGCAACCACAGGATTAACGAACAATACGACAGCCTTTACCAGCACAGCTAGCACCAACACGACAGGAACAAGTGTCACGGTGTATGCAGGAGAAACAGTAACTTTACCTGCTGAAACAATGAGTACAGGCACACTCAGTAATTACAATACTGTCTTGTCATGTACGGCTGATGCAGGGGCGACAGCGAATACATTAAGTGGCACTAATGGCCAAGTGAGTAATACTTTGCTTATTGGAGCAGGAGATGAAGGCAAAGCTATTGTTTGTACCTATACCAACACCCGTATTGCTCAGAATTTAACACTTGTTAAACAATGGACAAATGCCGCAACTGGTCATACGGCCACTGTTACTACGACAGGTGGCACGAATAATTCGACGTTTAATGCGACAGCACCTTCTACAGGTTTAACAGGTACGACAGTCACTGTGTATGCAGGCGATGTAGTGACACTTCCTGTGGAGACATTTGGTGGTGGAGCAAGTGTCAGTGATTATAACAGTACAGTCGCTTGTACTGGTGGTAGTACCTTAGTGAGTGGAGCAGTGGGTCGTAGTGTGACGATTAGTAATAGCACTACAGCAACAACCTGTACTTATTCCAATACAGGTTTATCCGATATGGTGCCAACTTTAACCTATATGCCGAATACAGGTATTGTAGGCTCACCCTATTATGGCAAATTTACCTGTACTAATAATGGCATTGCACCCGCAACAGCAGGAGCAACTTGTGCAATTAGTTTGCCTGCTGGTTTGAGTGCAACTTGTAGTCCAACAGTGCCAACGGCTGGCACAATTGCTGTTGGTGCATCTATTAATTGTACGGTCACAGGCACACCAACAACATCAGGTTCTGGTACATTGGTTTTAACTACTGGCGCAACTAATGATAGTAATGGTGGTACAACAACAGGTGGTAATAATCAAGTTAGTCAAGCGATCACCATTGTTGATTCAACTACTGCACCGACTTGTTCGCCTGGTAGTACCACTAATTTATTAAGCTCGGCTGGCACTGAGCTTTATTTTTCAGACAACACAGCAACACCTATTACTAATAACTTCGGTTTAATTGCAAGCCCAGCGACTTACGTACGAACAGGTAGTAATTTTGTGGTTAAAGGTGATTGGCGTTGGCGTAATACCAATCCTGCGGCTGGCTCTCCTGCAATGACTTATCAGTTAATTGTTAATGGCACTGTCTATGCACAATTAGTCGGCACACCAAGTGGACAAGAAGTAGGAACATTAACTGCATTAAATGGTGCAACCTTAGATGGTGGTTTAAGCACAATGCAGCTTTATGATTTTAGTGTGTCTGGTTTAGCTGCCTTGCCAGTTGGGGTAACCTTACCTTCTACAGTAACCAGTATTTCTACATTAAGTATGTCTTTTGTTAGTTCTACTACTCCGGCAGATGACGCAGGTTTAGCACCGACAGTATTAAATGCCTGTGCTTTACCAAAGTTAACGCTAAGCAAAGTTAGCCAAGGTGGTGTAGGTGCTTTTGCCTTTACAGGTAATAATGGTTTTAGTAATGAAACTATTACTACAACGGTCGCAGGTACAAGTGTAGCAGGTACCACACAAACCTTAAGTGCTGTATCGACACCAACGACCATTACTGAGACCATTCCTAGTGGTTATAACGTGACCGATATTAGTTGTACAGGCTTAGGTTCAGGCAATGCAACACCAAATTTAGTAGCGGGTTCTGTTGCGATTAGTGATAGCGCATTAGTTTATGGTGCCAATATAGCGTGTACTTATACCAATACAAAGTTACCAACGATTACCATTAGTAAAATTTCTCAAGGTGGAACAGGTACCTTTAGTTTTACGGGAACCAATGGTTTTGCTTCACAAAATATTACTACGAGCAGTGCAGGTGTTGCGGTTGCAGGTGCCACACAAACTTTAAGTGCGGCAGCTACAGCAACAACCATTACTGAAACGATTCCTAGTGGTTATACGGTAACAGATATTAGTTGTACTGGCTTAGGCGCAGGTAGTGCGACACCTAATTTGGTTGGTGGTAGTGTTAGTTTAAATGCCGCAGCAACCGCAGCAGGTGCTAATATTAGTTGTACCTTTACTAATACCTTGAATACTGGTTATACCATCACAGGTAAGGTGTTTTATGATAATGGAAAAAATGCAGCGACACCGCATAATGGCATTCAGGAAGTGGACGAGCAGGGAATTGGTAATGCCTTAGTTCGTTTAACTAACTGTAGTTCAACGGTCTATCAAACGACTGTGACAGATGGTTCAGGTGGATATACTTTGAGTATTCCCAATAGTTTAAGTGCTGGTACAACTTTGTGTGTGGAGGAGTATCAACAACCAGCAAACTTAGTATCAGTGAGTGGTAATGTAGGGACAACGGGTGGCAGTTATACACTTGCTACCGATAAAGTGCAGTTTATCTTAGCTGCATCTACCAACTATACAGGGGTTAATTTTGGCGATGTAGTTCAAAGCCAATTAACAGGTACTGGCAATCAAACAATCCCAGCAGGCACAACGGCAAGTTATGGCCATCAATTTATTGCTGGTACAGAAGGTTCAGTTACATTTAGCACAGCACAAGCGCCTACACCTTTATTGGCGTGGACGTCATTGGTGTATTTAGATGCAAACTGTAATGCCTTGTTAGATGGTGGCGACACACAAATTACCAGTGCAATTAACGTTGTTGCAGATCAAGTGGTGTGTTTGGTGCAAAAAGTAGTATCACCAAGCACAGCAACAAATGGTTCACAAAATATCTCTACTATCGGTGCTAGTTTTGTTTATACAGCACCAAGCGCGATAGTTGCTAACTTTAGTCAACCAGATACCACAATTATTATGGACTCTGGCTTGGTATTGGTGAAAAAAGTTCGTGAAGTGAGCAGTTGTCCGTCAACTGGCGCGGATACCAATTTATTTACCACTAATAATCAAGCTTTACCTAATGCCTTTATTGAGTATCAAATTGTTTATAGCAATCCTTCGGCAAATGTCGTGTCTAATATTGTCATTAATGATATGACCCCCTCATTTACCACCTTTAGAAGTGCCTCATGCCGTACTACGCCAAGTAGTGTGTTGTGTAGTGTCGCTTCATCACCCAGTGTCGGTGGAGTGGGCAGTTTACAATGGCATTTAACAGATAATCCTGTCGGCTTAGGCTCGGGGCAGAGTGGTGAAGTGCGTTTTTGTGTGAGGGTTGACCAATAAGACCCCACCC
>NZ_CALETI010000054.1 GCF_937920075.1 uncultured Agitococcus sp. | reverse complement strand
GTTAAGTCCTAACTCATTAAACAAGTGTTCAACCATATCTGCTTTGGTCAGTGCGCTCATATTTACCTCTTATTATAATCACTAAAATTCGGGACTTATGACATGATAAATCCCGATTTAGTTTTGCCTGTTAGCGTAATACGGCATTATGTTGTTGTGCTAAAGCATCAACAATGGCTTGTACGCCTGCTTTTACTTCTTCATCTTGCAAAGTACGGTCATTGTGTTGCCAATGTGTACCAATGGCTAAACTACGTTTACCCTCAGCAATGCCCGTTCCTTGATAAACATCAAACAACCACACATTTTGTAACAATTCACTACCTGCTGCACGAGCGGTTGCCAGTACAGAATCCGCAGCAATTGTTGCATCCAAGACAATCGCAATATCACGACGTAAACTTGGAAAACGTGATAATTCTTTAAATTTAGGTAATTTTGCTGCTAATAATGGGGCTAATAACAGCTCAAATACATAAACAGCCCCTTCTAAATCAAGCTTTTGCTGAACTAGAGGATGCAATTTACCCAAATATCCCACTACTTGACCCTGTTCGTCAACTAGGGATGCAGTTTGTCCTGTGTGTAAGGCAGGATGTTGTGCAGCTTTGAAGCTAACTCTATCAGAAGTACCAGTAAGTGCAAGAATTGCTTCAACATTTCCCTTTAAATCAAAAAAGTCTACGTGAGTGCTTTTATTTGCCCATGCTTCGGCTAAAACATTACCTGTAATAACGCCGGCAACCATCATATCTTGCTGTAAAGAACCATCAGCTTGTGGCACAAAACGACTGCCAACCTCAAATAAACGAATACGGCTTTGTTGGCGATTTTGGTTATAGGCCACCGCATTTAACAAACCCGTCCATAATGTCGTACGCATCGTCGATAATTCACTCGACAACGGATTAGCCAAACTCAATGTGGGTGCTTGTGGGTCAAGAATTTGTTGTAATTTAGGATCAACAAAACTAAAAGTAATCGCTTCTTGATAATCCAAAGCCACTAACAACTCTTTAATGCGTTGGCTTGAGACAGCTTCGTCTTGAGCAGCTAATTCAAACGCTAATTGCGGTTGTTGTGTTGGTAAATTATCGTAACCATACACGCGCGCTAACTCTTCAATTAAATCTGCTTCTATGCTGATGTCAAAACGATAACTAGGTGCAGTAACTAACCAGCCGCCTTCTTGAGCAACTACATTCATGCCCAACGCCGTTAACATGGTTTCGGTTTGTTCGGCAGTTAGAGCAAAACCTAAAACTTGTTGGACTTTAGCAACACGTAATTCAATCGCTTGGCGTGTTGGTAAGGCTTGCTCTAAGGTTGCTTCAAGCACCTCACCTGCTTGACCACCAGCAATCGCTAAAATTAACTGTGTGGCACGCTCAATCGCCAAGCGTGGTAAATTAAAATCAACACCACGTTCAAAACGATGAGAGGAGTCAGTATGCAAACCATAACTACGCGCTTTACCTGCTAAGGCTAAAGGTTGAAAGAATGCACTTTCTAAAAAGATATCAACTGTTGTATCGCTCACCGCTGAGTCGTTACCGCCCATAATACCTGCTAAAGCAAGGGCTTTTTCTTGGTCAGCAATCACTAAACTATCAGCACGTAATTCAATAGTTTGTTTATTTAATAAAGTGAGTTGTTCACCTGCCTGTGCTTGACGCACCACAATACCACCTTCAATTTTATTCAAATCAAAAGCGTGCATCGGCTGACCCAACTCCATTAACACATAATTGGTCACATCCACTACCGCACCCAAGCTAGCAATGCCTGAACGCGCCAATTTGCGTACTAACCATTCAGGACTTGCTGCATTGGCTTGAATGCCTTTAATGACTCGACCAACATAACGTGGACAAGCATCTGCTTGTAAACTAATCGGCAAGGTGTCTTGTAATGTCGCTGGCACAGAGGGGATGCTTGGCCATGTTAATGGTAAACCATTAAAGGCACTTACTTCGCGCGCCATTCCTAACACACTCAAACAATCACCACGGTTTGGTGTAATACCAAACTCCATTGTGTAATCATCTAAATGTAGATAGTCACGAATGCTCATACCAATAGGCGCATCGGCAGGCAACTCTAACAAGCCATCTGTTTCTGGACTTAAACCTAACTCTTGTGCGGCACACAACATGCCAAAGGATTCTACACCACGTAATTTGGCACGTTTAATGGCAAAATCATTGGGTAAAACTGCACCAATGGTAGCAACTGGCACTTTTAAACCAGCACGCACATTGGCTGCTCCACACACGATTTGTAAATTTTCTGCTTGGCCAACATTCACAGTCGTCACACGTAAACGATCTGCTTGTGGATGTGGTTCTACAGCCACTACTTCACCCACAAAAACACCTGTAAATGCGGGTGCAATGGGTTGTAAGGCGTCGACTTCTAAGCCAGCCATGGTTAATTGATGGCCTAATTGTTGAGTATTTAACTGGCTTGGGTTCACCCACTCTCTCAGCCAACTTTCACTAATTTGCATTATCTATACCTTAATTTGCTTTTCCCTCACCTCAACCCTCTCCCACAGGGATAGGGAATTCTCTGATCGCTGTCGGAGAAAATGAGAGTGAAGGTTAAATATCAATCGCCAAATGCCAACGAATACCATGTTCAGCCAAACGCGTTAAAATAGCAGCCATGCTTTCTAAATCGTCAATTACCGCTTCTGGCTGTGCCAAAAGTTGTGGGGTTTTATCAATTTCGGCAATTAACGCTAATACCGTTTTTAAGCCTTCGTCTGCTGAGAACCATGTTAATTCTTGTGGGTCAAAGACTTCATCTTCATCAAGTAAGTCTTTAATATCATCGACATAATCATCCCACTCGCCTTGTGGCATACTAAAAAATTGCATTAGTGGTTTTACATTTGCGCGTTGGGCTAACTGCTCAAGCACATCTTCTTCGACACGAGCCAATGCTTTGCCATCCATATCCATAAAAAACTCATGGTTTTCATCAGTTTCTGGCACATCAGCACAAATATAATAAGCCACACTCATGCAATTTCTCCTCGTTACCTAGAGTACTTATCTTTTTGCATTAAGCATAAGTACACAATTATTTAAATTGCGCTAAGAACCGTAAATCATTATCAAAGAATAAACGTAAGTCATTGACGCCGTAACGCAACATCGCAAAACGTTCAACACCCATACCAAAGGCAAAACCGCTGTATTTTTCACTATCAATACCGCAATTTTTTAACACTTGGGGATGAACCATGCCACAACCTAATACTTCTAACCAACCTGTTTGTTTGCAGACACGGCAACCATGACCATCACACATCACACATTGAATGTCAACTTCTGCCGATGGTTCGGTAAATGGGAAGTATGAAGGGCGAAAACGTACAGCTAAGTCCTTTTCAAAGAACACGCGTAAAAAGTTTTGAATCACACTTTTTAGTTGAGCAAAACTGACATTTTCATCAATTAATAAACCTTCCACTTGATGGAACATTGGCGAATGGGTTAAGTCAGAATCACAACGATAGACACGACCTGGACAAACAATACGAATTGGCGGTTTTTGTTGTTCCATCACTCGAATTTGTACAGGTGAGGTATGCGTACGTAACAAACGATGGGCATCAAAATAAAAGGTATCATGCATCGCACGCGCAGGATGATGCGAGGGAATATTTAATGCTTCAAAATTATGAAAGTCATCTTCGACTTCAGGGCCACTGGCAACCTGAAATCCAGCTTGAGTAAAAAACTCCGTAATACGATTCATGACACGTGTTACAGGATGCAATCCTGCAGGCAATGTACCACGCCCAGCTAAGGTTACATCAACACGCTCAGATTCTAATTGACGTTGTAACGCCTCTGCCGCGAAGGCTTGACGACGCGCATCTAAGGCTTGATTAATGGCATCACGAACCTGATTTAATTTAGCACCTTGCTCTTTACGCGCTTCGGGGTCTAATGCCCCTAAACCTTTGGATAATTCAGTTAATTGACTTTTTTTGCCCAAAAACTGTACTCGTGCTTGCTCTAAAGCTTGGGCATCGGCAGCACTATTGATCATTGCCAGTGCATCATTCACTAGCACAGTTAAGTCAGTCATTCTTTTTTCCTACAAAACAAATATAAAAAAAGGGGAAGTGGCCATTAGCCCTCCCCCTTTTTACGAATCTAAATTAAAATTTAGACTCTTGATAAATAACGCTTAGGCGAGACTGGCTTTGGCTTTTTGAGCTAAAGCAGCAAACGCAACAGCATCATGTACCGCAATGTCAGCTAACACGCGACGGTCAACTTCAACAGAAGCTTTTTTCAGACCATTGATTAAACGGCTGTAAGACAAACCATTTAAGCGAGCAGCAGCATTGATACGGGCAATCCATAAAGCACGGAATTGACGTTTCTTTTGACGACGGTCACGGTAAGCGTATTGACCAGCTTTGATAACAGCTTGGAAAGCAACACGATACACACGAGAACGTGCGCCGTAGTAACCTTTAGCACGGTCAAGGATTTTTTTGTGACGACGATGGGCAATAACACCACGTTTTACACGAGCCATTCTTTAATCTCCAAAAAATTAGGTGTTAGGCAACATACGTTGTACTGATGGCACGTCCACAGCAGCAACCTGTGTACAACCACGTAACTGACGAATACGCTTAGCAGATTTTTTGGTCAGAATGTGACGTTTAAACGCTTGTTTACGCTTAAAGCCATTCGCTGTTTTTTTGAAGCGCTTTGCAGCACCACGAACGGTTTTGATTTTGGCAGACATAATTACCTCGTTAAAATGAACCCTTTTAGCATAAATTAAGAAAAACCAAGCCCATCCAAAGAAATCTTTAGAGGAGCTTTAATCTCAGAATTTAGCCTGAGGGTAAGAAATCAATGTTTATAAAACATTATTTCTTTTTCTTCGGTCCTATGAGCATAGACATCATACGACCTTCCATTTTGGGATGCTGTTCAACAGTCCCATGCTCACTTAAGTCAACTTCAATGCGTTGTAGCATTTTCATGCCTAACTCTTGGTGAGCAACTTCGCGTCCACGGAAACGCAAAGTAATTTTGGCTTTATCCCCGTCTTCTAAGAAGCGAACCAAGGCTTTTAATTTCACTTGATAATCGGCTTCTTCTGTACCAGGACGTAGCTTAATCTCTTTAATCTGTACTTGGTGTTGACGCTTTTTAGCATCTTTTAACTTTTGCTTTTGTTCAAAGACATGTTTGCCGTAATCCATAATACGACAGACTGGCGGAGTGGCATTTGGCACAATCTCTACCAAATCTAATTGCACAGACTCTGCTGCTGCTAAGGCTTCACGCAACGAAACCACGCCAACTTGTTCACCGTCTTTGTCAATCAAACGGACTTCTTTTGCACGGATTTCTGTATTAATCGCAGCGCGCTGTTTCGCGTCTTTGGTTTGCTGCGGTTTTTCTGGCTTGTTGTTAATTGTCATTGCTCCACTTTACAGGCTATCTCTTAGGACTGAATGTGATAAGTCCTGTTTATGCATAGAGCCAATAAAACTACATTCAATTTTATTGGCCTCATCACTCTGTTTATTATACTCGACCACGTAAGGCAATATCAGCACTTAACTTGGTAGCAAAATCATCTAAGCTCATCACGCCTAAATCTTTGCCATCACGAGTACGTACAGAAACGGTATTTTGTTCAACTTCGCGATCACCGATCACTAACAAGTACGGAATTCGCTCTAAAGTTCGTTCGCGGATTTTAAAGCCGATTTTCTCGTTTCTCAAGTCACTTATGACTCTAAAACCCTTCGCTTGTAGCTGATTTGCGAATTTTTTTGCAGATTCGGCTTGGTGATCGGTAATATTCATCACGACCGCTTGTACTGGTGCTAACCAAGGCGGTAATAATCCCGCATAATGCTCAATTAAAATACCAATAAAACGCTCAAACGAACCTAAAATCGCGCGGTGTAACATCACAGGTGGGCGACGACCGTTATCTTCAGCGACAAAACTAGCTTCTAAACGAGTGGGCAAGTTAAAATCGAGCTGTAGTGTACCACATTGCCAAACTCGACCTAAACAATCTTTTAATGAAAATTCAATTTTTGGCCCATAAAATGCGCCTTCACCCGCTTGTAACTCCCAAGCTAAGCCTGCATCATCTAATGCTTTGGCCATTGCTGCTTCGGCACGATCCCATAATTCTTCACTACCCACCCGTTTTGCAGGGCGAGTAGAAAGTTTTAAGGCAACATCATCAAAGCCAAAATCTTTGTAAACTTGTAAAGTTAAGGCAATAAATGCCGCTGCTTCACTACCGATTTGCTCTTCAGTACAGAAAATATGCGCATCATCTTGGGTAAAACCACGCACGCGCATTAAGCCATGTAAAGAACCAGACGGCTCATTACGATGACAAGAGCCAAACTCAGCTAAACGTAACGGCAAATCACGGTACGATTTTAAACCTTGGTTAAAAATCTGTACGTGACACGGACAGTTCATGGGCTTAACTGCATAGTCACGGTTTTCGGAATGTGTGGTAAACATATTGTCGGCGTAGTTTGCCCAGTGGCCAGACTTTTCCCACAAAATACGGTCAACCACTTGAGGAGTTTTTACCTCTAAATAACCGTTTTCGCGTTGTACTTGACGCATATATTGCTCAAGCACTTGATAGGTTGTCCAACCATTCGGATGCCAAAACACCATACCTGGTGCTTCTTCTTGCATATGGAATAAACCAAGTTGTTTACCCAATTTGCGATGGTCACGTTTGGCCGCTTCTTCTAAACGAGTGACGTAGGCTTGTAGGTCTTTTTTGTTTGCCCAACAAGTACCATAAATGCGCTGTAACATGGCATTGTTGCTATCACCACGCCAATAAGCGCCTGCTACTTTCATCAATTTAAAGGCTTTTAGTTTGCCTAAAGACGGCACATGAGGACCACGACACAAGTCGATAAAGTCAGCTTGGCGATAGAAAGATAAATCTTGATCAGTGTTAATGCTGCTAATGATTTCAACTTTATACTGCTCGCCCATCTCTTCAAATAATTTCACGGCCTCTGGACGTGACATTAAGGAGCGAACCACAGGTGTATCTTTAGCCGCTAACTCTTCCATCCGTTTTTCAATTTTGGCGAGATCTTCAGTGGTAAAAGGACGTTCAAACGCGAAGTCATAATAAAAACCGTCTTCAATGACTGGACCAATCGTCACTTGTGCGCTAGGAAACAGTTCTTTGACCGCCATTGCTAATAAATGGGCGCAAGAATGACGTAAGACTTCTAAACCATCGGCATCTTTTTCGGTGACAATGCTTAAATGAACATCTTCACTAATTAAATAAGAGGTATCTAATAATTGACCATTAATTTTGCCAGCTAAGGCGGCTTTGGCTAAACCTGCACCAATATTGGCAGCAACATCGGCAATAGTCACCGCTTGGTCAAAAGCGCGTTGTGACCCATCTGGGAGAGTAATGATTGGCATTTTTAATTTTCCTTTGGCTATCTGTTAGCAGTGGTGACTAATACCAATAGTCACATAACGTCGAGATCGCTCCAACAACAAGACTTTTCTATAGTCACATTATCCCCCATACCAGTGGGAGTTTCTTAATGGACGTTGATAGAGAATATACAAGGCAGGGCGAGCGGCTAGTCTAAACGAAGTGTTAAAGAAGTCAACGCCTTTCCCGCTCCTCCTAGTTGGCAATCAAATGACACCCTGTACCCGTTTGACTTTTATCGTAATCCATTTCGCTATTTGCTGCTTTCACCATTCGTGGCACACGCTGAAAACTGGCATCCGCAAACGAACGGCTGAGATCTTGTTGAGCAAAACGAATACCTGCTATGTCGCTGAATGTGTCAAATAAATCGCCTGTATGTACCGCTTGCTGCTGTGCTTGCATTAAATAACGATATTTTTCTGGGTTTTTGGCTCGCCATTGTGCGTTAAACCACATCAAAAAGGGTACTTCATAGGAGTTTTTGGCATCAATATGACCATCAACCTCACCACACTCCCCTAAAGCCAAACCGTGGTCACTGACATAGACAAAACCAGTCATTGCTTGACTTTGTTCCAGTGGTTTTAGTATTTGTTTTAATACAATATCTGTGTAGTAAATACTATTATCATAAGCGCTGGCAAACTTGTTAGCAGACGCAGGATAACGCTTTTCAAAATCAGGATGACTCCCATATAAATGCAGCACAATCAGTTTTTTATCGGCCTTATCGCTGAGTGCTTGTTGATAAAGTGGCAATAATTTTTCATCAAAATTATCGGGCGTGGTCATGGTATAAGAATGGGTATTGAGAAAATGCACTACGTCTGCACTTTGCGCGTAGGAAGAAATGAGAGAGTCAAATTCACCGTATTTCGCCTGATTACTCAACCAATAGACTTTGAAACCTGCCTGTTTGAACACACTCAAAAATGAAGGTTTCATCTCGGTATCGGGCGCTTTGGTCATTAAATAAGGAATAGACGTTGAGGTGTTGTAACCATAAGACACCATATCCTTAAAAACCAATAGATCAGGTTGTATGCCCATATTGGGTGTGGTATTTGGCTGATAACCGTATAATCCTAAATGATCTCGACGGGCGCTCTCACCAATCACCAACACATAGCTGGCAGACTGTTGTTTGAGGTCTGGGACTAAGGTAGGTGCAAAATCGGGGGGTTGCCGCACTAAGTCTTTGAGTTTTTGTACTTCTAAATCAGCCGCCATATACCCCAAAACTAAGTTTTGTGGATAGGCTTTACGAAAGTGTCGATATACATCTAAGGCATAATCACGGAGATTGTTATTACGCGGTGCGTAAGATAAGGGAATCAAAATCAGGGCAATTAATGCCCAACGGCCTAAGGAATGCGGACGCTTAAAATACTGGCCTGTCATATTTTTATAACAAAACCACGCAATAATGGCATAAGCTGAATAGGCAATCACCATGAATGGCTTATTAGCACGCGCCATGAAGTCCATAATTTCGGCGGTATTTGTACCAAACATAAGAAACCAAAAACTAATGTCAGTCGGTAATTTATAGAACAGCGCGTAGTATAGTGCGACGTGTGATAAGACAAAGAATGGCAATAACAACCAAAAATAAACCCGCGCCCGATTGACG
>NZ_CALETI010000053.1 GCF_937920075.1 uncultured Agitococcus sp. | reverse complement strand
TGCATTAAGCGTCCGCGCAAGGCGACTAATCGTACACCATCAGCTAGAGACATGACGCCACTGGCCACTAAAGCACTATATTCACCTAAAGAATGCCCTGCTAAATAATCAGGCTTTGCACCCTCAAAAGCTTGCCATACACGCCATAGAGCAATGCTTGCAGTTAATAATACGGGCTGAGTATTTTCGGTTTTATTCAGTTCTGTTTCGTTTTCTTGGCAAAGTTTCCATAAATCGACATTAAGCGCGTCAGAGGCTTCACCAAAAGTTTGTCTAATTAAAGGATATTGCTCAGCAACATCGGCCAACATGCCTAATTGTTGGGAGCCTTGACCAGGAAAAACAAAAGCCAGTTTTGACATTTCTCTATACCTATAATTAATAAATTTTTATTTAAACAATAATTTTTGCGTTTTGAGGTATTGCAGTTGACCTTGTTGTAACACCAGATCACTTAACCAATCCTCTTGTTGATCTAATAACTTTTGTTGACCTTCATATTCAAACAAATAACGATGGCTAAAATGTACGCGAATAGTAGCACTTTGCCCATCTTCTGCAATGTTTTCTTCTTCTATAGTTGCTTGTGTCATAATCAATTTAGCCATTAAAAAATTATTTTTATAAATTTTGGCTAAATCTTGTTTACCAATGACTGGCTGCTTAATTGATTGTAACTGACGATAATTTTCTGCAAACATAGCCATTAATTTTGGCTCATCTTTTTGCATGATGGCTGTTGTATGAAGATTTATAAACTCTTTAATCAACTTTGTATCTATTTTATCCGCTGCTTGCACTTGTGTCATACCAGCCATCATCACGCAAAATATCATCCCTATTATAAGCCGTTTCATCATTATTCCTGAGACGGTAAATGCTGTGCAATCAATGAAGGAATATCTTGTTCGATCGCCTTAATAGCTACTTTAAGGGCTTGTGCAAATGAGTCTTGGTCAGCACTACCATGACTTTTAATGACAATGCCTGTTAAACCTACCAAACTTGCACCGTTATAATTACTTGGATTCATTTTTTGTTTTAAACCACGCCAAATAGGATAAGCAATCGCACCGACTATTTTATTTAGCCAACTTTTCTCTATTTCTTGCTTAATAAAGCTAGCAAACATTTTGGCCACGCCTTCAGACGTTTTTAACGCGACATTACCCACAAATCCATCACAAACTACCACATCGGCTTCACCTTTAAAAATGCCATCACCTTCAATGTAACCCACATAATTGAGTGAACTGGCTTTTAATAATTGGTGTGCTTGTTTGATTTGTTCATTGCCCTTAATTTCTTCTTCGCCAATATTTAATAAAGCAATCCGTGGTGAAGCAATATCCGCTAATGCTTTAGCAACCAAATTACCCATTTGGGCAAATTGCACTAAATGTTTGGGTTCTGAATCAACATTTGCCCCTAAATCAAGCATATACACTTGACCAGTTTGGGTAGGCAACGGAGCTAAAATCGCTGGACGGTCTATATTGGCATGGGTTTTTAACACAAAACGGCTAATTGCCATCAATGCGCCCGTATTACCAGCACTCACGCAGGCATCAGCTTGTTTTTCATGGACTAAATTTATCGCCAAACGCATTGACGATTGACGCTTATTGCGTAAAGCAACCGCAATTTTATCATCCATTGTCACCATTTCATCGGTGTGAACAATAGATACGCGTTGTTTGATGATGGCAGATGATTTTTGTAGGTGTGGCGAAATTTGTGTTTCTTGACCAACAAGAATGATTTTTAAATCAGGATAGCGTGCTAGGACGCTTAAAGAAGCAGGAACAGTAACACGGGGACCGAAGTCCCCGCCCATGGCATCAACCGCGATGGTGATAGCCATACTATAACTTAGGCGTCAACCGCAGCAACAGTAAACAATTGACGACCACGGTAGAAACCGTCTTTAGTCACATGGTGACGACGGTGAACTTCACCAGTGGTTTGGTCAACGCTTAAAGTTGGGCCAGTTAATGCATCATGGGAACGACGCATATCGCGACGAGAACGAGTTTTACGATTTTGTTGAACGGCCATTTTAGCTCTCCAAACACACAAGACTAAACATCGTAACGACGTTTATGGATTAGATTAATCTTTCGCTGACGGCTTTTTTAATGCTGCCAACACCTGAAATGGGTTTTCTTTGACGGGTGCAGCAACGTCATCTTGTTTATAACTTAATGCATCACAATCTTCATGCATTGGTGTATAAGGGACGTTTAACAACAACTCATCTTCAATAATTTCTGCCAACACTACTCCCTGTTCTGGCACAACTAAATAGTCTGCATCTTCTGGGAGTTTCTCAGCTTCGTCTTCATCATGCACTAAGGCAAGGTCAATCGTGGTTTGAATCGGGAGTTGCATTGTCTCTAAACAACGCTGACAAGTGAGATTAATCACCGTCGAAATCTCGCCACGTAAATAAGCCCTTCTTTGAGCATTACGCTCAAACCGACAATCAATGTGTACGCTACCATTAGTATCAACTAAATCGGTAGCTAACCGTGTAAATTGCGCCAAAGGAACATCGACTACAACATGTGTAGCTCTATCTGCCCATTTAAAGGGCTCAATGGCGGCTGGTAATGAGACGACTGGCATAATAGGGGCGCGATAATAAGGGTTAATCAATAGTTTGTCTAGTTTTTTTGAATTTCCCTCCCCTAATTTAGGGAAGGGTCAGGGTGGGGTCATTTATAACCCCCCTCCCAACCTCCCCCTTATCAAGGGGGAGAAGCTTAGACAACTGGAATTTTACCAATTTTGGCTTGCCAAATTTTGGGTGCGGTATCATGCACTGAGCTGCCGTTGACATCTACCGCCACCGAGACAGGCATATCTTCAACCACAAACTCATAAATCGCTTCCATACCTAAGTCTGCAAAAGCAACGACTTTGGCTTTACGGATCGCTTTGGATACTAAATAAGCAGCACCACCCACCGCCATTAAATACACCGCTTCATGGTTTTTAATGGCTTGAATAGCGACTGGACCACGTTCAGATTTACCAATCATACCGTATAAGCCTGTGGCTTCTAATACTGTATTAGTAAACTTATCCATACGGGTTGCAGTTGTTGGGCCTGCTGGACCAACTACTTCGTCACGAACGGGATCAACTGGACCAACGTAATAAATAAATTTACCTTTTAAATCGACAGGTAATTCTTCACCTTTGGCAATCATATCAGCCATACGTTTATGGGCAGCATCACGGCCAGTATAAATTGTGCCAGACAACAACAAGGTTTCACCTGTTTGCCATGTTTTAATGTCTTCATGGCTAATATTATCTAAGTTAACACGACGTGCTTTTGACGCATCCCATGTCACTTGTGGCCAATCTTCTAATTTAGGTGGAGTTAATTCTGCTGCACCTGAACCATCTAATTCAAAATGCACATGACGAGTCGCTGCACAGTTTGGAATAATGGCAACAGGTAAGCTGGCTGCGTGTGTTGGATAATCTCTGATTTTGATATCAACAACAGTTGTTAAACCACCTAAACCTTGTGCGCCAATACCTAATGCGTTGACTTTTTCAAACAATTCTAAGCGCAGTTCTTCAACACGGTTTTGTGGGCCACGAGCAATTAACTCTTGAATATCAACAGGATCCATTAACGATTCTTTGGCTAACAACATGGCTTTTTCGGCTGTACCACCAATACCAATACCTAACATACCCGGTGGACACCAGCCAGCACCCATCGTTGGTACGGTTTTTAATACCCAATCCACAATCGAATCAGAAGGGTTTAACATTGCCATTTTCGATTTATTTTCAGAACCACCGCCCTTCGCTGCAACGGTAATATCAACTTTATCACCAGCCACAATTTCGTAGTGAATCACTGCTGGGGTGTTGTCTTTGGTATTTTGGCGTTTACCTGCGGGATCTTTTAGAATAGAAGCACGTAACACGTTGTCTGGATGTAAATAAGCACGACGTACACCTTCATTAATCATGTCTTCTAAGGACATGGTAGCGTCCCAACGCACATTCATACCCACTTTAACAAACACAGTGACAATGCCTGTATCTTGGCAAATCGGACGATGACCTTCGGCACACATACGCGAATTAATTAAAATTTGCGCCATGGCATCTTTAGCGGCTTGATTTTCTTCTTTTTCGTAAGCGTTATTAATCGCTTGAATAAAATCTAAAGGATGATAATAAGAAATGTATTGTAAAGCATCGGCAACACTTTGAATAACATCATCTTGCTTAATAACAGTCATGCTTATTCCTCTGTAACTGGCGTGAGCTGGTTTTGTTGGCGGCGATTATAACGAATTATTCTCTGTTTTAGGCTCTTGTACCGCTAAAATTTGCGCTAAAGACAAACTAAATTGCTGTTGCTGATAATCATGCACCGCTAATAAACGGGGTGCCAAAGCCCTTGCCCAATGATCATCCTCATGTAAGTTGTCTAAATCTTTAGGCAGTGGTAATGGCCACGGTAAACTTTGATAAAATTGCCAAAAATCAATTTTTTCTAAGTTACGCACCAAAACATAATTGCCCGATTCATTTTTTTGGATAAAACGTTGTTTTAATAAAATATCGGCTAATTGTGTCCAAATTTCAACTTCTCGTTTGCCTAAAATATCCATCGCCTCTAAATCAGACACCGACTTCCCTTCTAATTGGCGCAAATAAAATAATTGCAAAATATCTAAAAGAGCTAACACAGGATGACGATTTTTTTTATTGGCTTCTTTATAAAGAGTTAATGCCCGACAGACCTCTACGCCCAATAAAATAATCATCCACGACAAATACACCCATAATAAAAACAAGGGAAATGCCGCAAATGCGCCATAAATTAATTGATAAGAGGAGAAATCGGCGACAAAAAACGTAAATAAATTTTTAGCCAATTCAAATAAGGTTGCGGCAAAAAAACCAGCACCAAATCCTGCTTTTACAGGTACACGACAATTAGGCACAGCAATATATAATAAGCTAAAGGCTAAACCCGTAAACACAAAGGGTAAAATTTGTAGCCCTGAAAAGACCATCCCAACCAGCTCTTCGGCATCACTAAATACCCTTAACGACGTAATATAAGAAGAAACGGCAAAGCCTGCGCCCAATAAAAATGGCCCTAAACTTAATACTGCCCAATAACGTAAAAACCCCACCACACTTTGTTTGGGTTGTTTTACTTTCCAAATTTGATTAAAGGCCTTTTCGATAGTCACCAACATCATCACTGCGGTGACAAACAACATAAACACACCAACAACCGTTAAATGGCCAGCTTGTGTGGCAAACTCACTCAAATAATTTTGTACTTTGATGCCCGTGTCGGGCAAAAAATGTCTAAAAATAAATGATTGTATTTGGCTACTTAATTGTTTTAATGATGGAATGGCAGATAACACACTAAACAACACCGTCAACATTGGCACAACAGCAAATAAGGTGGTATAGGTTAAGGACGCTGCATTTTGTCGGCACTCATCTGCCAAAAAGCGACTAATCACAAAACGGGTAAATGATTTGATTTTGTGCCAATGACTCTGCAACGTCATATTTCACTCCAATTGGGGTATAATCCTAACAAAATGAGGATAAGTTAATGCCTGAACCCTATATTTTAGTACTGTACTATAGTCGTCATGGTAACACACGCCAACTCGCAAAATTGATTGCGCGTGGTGTAGAAGCCGCAGGCATGACTGCGCGTATTCGTACAGTGCCAGCAGTATCAACTGTCTGTGAAAGTACCGAAGCTGCTATTCCTGATAGTGGTGAATTATATTGCAGCTTAGAAGATTTACGTGATTGCGCAGGTTTAGCTTTAGGCAGTCCCACTCGATTTGGCAATATGGCCGCACCCATGAAGTATTTTTTAGATGGTACAGCCGCGTTATGGCTGAATGGTGCGTTGTGTGATAAACCCGCCGCCGTTTTCACCTCAACCAGCTCTTTACATGGTGGTCAAGAAAGCACCTTATTAAGCATGATGTTGCCATTGTTACATCATGGCATGGTCATTTTAGGTTTGCCTTATCGTGAGGCGGCATTAAATAGTACGCAAAGTGGCGGAACACCTTATGGCGCATCACATTGGGCAGGACAAGATGGTAAACGCCCAATCACCGCAGAAGAACAAGCTTTATGTTTAGCTTTAGGTAAACGTTTAGTACAATTTGCGAGACGCTAACTAGACATTAGCTGAGAAGTTTAGTGGTGGCAACCTTGTCAGCTCACCCTCGGCACACGCATCACAACTACCGTTGCTACCTTCCGGTCCTGGCGGGGTTTGCTGCTTAGCGTTGCGAGGAAACCGACAAGGCCACCATAACGCGCCACTTGATGAATATCAAGTGGGCTGCAAGTATATGACATTATTTAGAATTTTGGAACAGTTATGGATATATTTTTTTTAAGTTATTTACATAGTCCTTTAGGCTTGATTCACTTCATACACAAAGACAATGTTTTATATGCACTTGAATTTGACGAGTTTCATCATCGACTCACTCAATCCTTAACTCGTTATTATCCAACAGACTTTGCAATTCATGTCTGTGAAACCAGTATTATTCACGTTTTGTTAGATACTTATTTTTCAGGTGATCTTGATGCGCTCAATCGTATTCAAGTTAATGCGTTAGGGACAAACTTTCAACAACAAGTTTGGCAAAGTTTACGTACTATCCCCGCTGGCAAAACCGCTTCTTATGGTCAAATTGCACAACAGATTGGCAACAAAAATGGTCAACGTGCAGTAGGCATGGCTAATGGTAAAAACCCTATTCCCCTAGTCATTCCTTGTCATCGTGTCATTAATCATAATGGCAAATTAGGCGGCTACAGTGGCGCTTTATGGCGTAAAGAGTGGTTACTTAAGCATGAGAAAATTTAGAGGGAGAACCCATCACTTCCAATAATAACATCTCAACAGCCTCCATCTTTGAGAGCTTCAATGACACTTTTTATCGAAAAAATATAATTGCATCTCTCAATCTGTCCCCAAATCACTTTTTTTTGTCCTCTAATCACCTTTTACCGTACGATCGTAATGTAATTTAATGAGGTGTCAGATACACACCTCTGTCTTACTGAAATATGTATAGATAACCACCCATATTCAAAGACTAGATTTATTAACTAATCATTATTGCGATTTTAGGTATCTATCATGGTCGTCACTACATTAAAAAATGCTACTCTGGGAAAATTATCTTTGCGTAAACATATCAAAATTTCTGATTATGTGAGCACTGGCACGATGCCCATTCGCCATTTCAACTTTAATTTTGATGCAAAAACCTTTGATGATAAATTTTATTTGCAAAAAGAATGGGCAAGTGCTTATTTTTATGCCTTATCAATTTTTTTAACTTATGGCGAAGAGTTAGTTATTGAGACCGCTCGTTATCACCGTGACTTTATTACTGACCCTATTTTAAAACAACGTGTCTCTGCATTGATTGGACAAGAAGCTTTACATTCTAAATTTCATAATGAATACAATGACATTATGACTGAGCATAACTTCCCCGTAAAACTGTACCGTTTTTTAGCTGAAAAAGTATTTGAATACACTTTTCTAAAATTTCCACAACCACTAAAACTATCCATGATGGCAGGGATTGAGCATTTTACTGCCGTGGTTGCGGAATATATGATGAAGCACGAAGACCATTTTTATTACTCTGACGATGCCAAAGCCCGTGCTTTGTGGATGTGGCATATGTTAGAAGAATCTGAGCATAAAGACATTGCTTATGATGTTTACCAAACATTATCAGGTGATTATGGCTTACGGATTTTTGGTTTTATTCTTGCTTTTGTCACGATTTTAGGTGGCGTCTCTTTAGGTGCTTTACTCCTACCTTTCTTACGCAAACCAAGCAATTTAATCAGTGTCAGTTTTTGGAAAGAAGCCAAAACCAGTGCCAGCCTATTATTTGGCTACGAAAATGGCGTGTTTGGTAGCACAATGGGGCATATTGCCGATTATTTCCGTCCTGATTTTCACCCCAACGACCACGACACCACAGCTTATTTAAATTATTACAAAGAAAAATTGTTTAACCCAGAAAATGGCGCATTAACCCCCTTCTTTGTTAAAGAATTTACTCCTGCTGTTCGTGCAGCTTAATACGATTATTTTGGTATAAAATCATGGGCTTATTTAAAAAAACTACCAAACCTAGTCAACAAGCTTATGCCGTGGTCACAGGTGCTGGTAGTGGCATTGGTCAAAGTTTTGCATTGGCATTAGGCAAACGCGGTGGCACTGTTGTTTGTGCGGATATTAACTTAGCGGCAGCCGAAAAAACGGTTGCGCTTTTGGCTGAACACGGTGCAAAAGCTTATGCGGTTGCGTGTGACGTTGGTCAAGCCGAACAAGTCGCTGACTTAGCTGAACAAGCCGAACAATTAATGCAACATCCTGTCACTTTAGTGATTAATAACGCAGGTGTCGGCTTAGGTGGTAAATTTGATGAGTTATCACTCGAAGATTGGCAATGGGTGACTCATGTTAATTTATGGGGTGTGATTCATGGTTGTCACTTTTTTGTTCCTAAGTTTAAAAAGCTTGGACATGGTGCAATTATTAACGTCGCATCAGCAGCAGGTTATACAGCTGCTCCCGAAATGACAGCCTACAATGTCACCAAATCTGGGGTGTTAGGATTGTCAGAAACTTTATTTTCTGAGTTAAAAAAATCTAACATCAAAGTCAATGTACTTTGCCCAACTTTAGTACCAACCAATATCATTAAAAATGGCCGTATTCCTAGTCGTTATTCGGGTTTAGCGGATCATGCGTTGATGAATTTTGCTATGACTACCAGTGAGGCTGTTGCTGAACTAACCTTAAACCGTTTGGACAAAGGCAAGCTCTACACCATCCCTCAATTAGACGCAAAATTATTTTGGTTGATGAAACGGGTATCGCCTAACTTATACACCAAGTTTTTAGGTTTTTCTTACTCGTTTTTTAAATAACCCTTAATCATCGTAATGTGCGTCAGTTCTGCTGACTTCGACTCCGCTCAGTCAACACAAAAATGCCCCCTGAGCGTAATAATGTACCCTAAGCGGAGTCGAAGGGTAACTTTTCTTAACTGACGGACATTAGCTACTCAGCGAGATTTAACATGACTACTCAAGCTCATATTTATGACACCTTTATTGTTGGTGCTGGTATTTCTGGTATTGCTGCCGCGATTCGTTTGCAAAAAGTTGG
>NZ_CALETI010000052.1 GCF_937920075.1 uncultured Agitococcus sp. | reverse complement strand
AGTGGTTTCCTATAGCATCAATATTATCTTTGCCTAGTAAGCTGAGATTCTCAATATGACTATTGCTTAAATTATAACTTACAGAACTTTGAATACTGTCAATGCCTTCATTTTCAAGTTCAATAACTGTGTCACCTTCACCAATAATATAGATATCATTACCTTTTCCACCAGTGAGAATGTTTTTGCCGTTATTGCCTGTAATAATATTATTAATATCATTTCCTGTAGCATCAAGGTTTGCATCACCTGTTAGGGTGATATTTTCTATGTTGGCGGCTAACACATAACTGATACTGCTAAAAACAGTATCTTTACCTTGGCCTATTAATTCATTGATGATATCTTTAGCGGAGTCAATATAGTATGTGTCGTCACCTGTCCCACCAATTAAAGTATCATCACCCTCACTACCATCAAGTGTGTCGTTTCCTGCATCACCTGTTAATATATTGTTGAGTTTATTGCCCGTAACGCGGTTGTTACCTGTGTTACCTGTCCCATTTAAGGCATTATCTAATAATATTAAATGTTCGAGATTATTTGATAAGGTGAAAGAAACGGTACTTTTTACGATATCATTTGTTGATAAGCCACTTTCAATGATCACGTCACTTTCATCACGAATAATATAACTATCGTCGCCTTCTCCGCCAACTAATGTGTCAGTACCTAATCCGCCATCAAGGGTATCATTTCCTGCATTACCAACTAATAGGTTATTGCCACTATTGCCTTTTAAGCGGTTGTTTTTAGCATTGCCTTCACCAGTTAGATTGTTATCACCATTTTGTGTTTCTAATAAGTTGAGGTTTTCTAAATTTGCAGAAAGGGTGTAATTAATGGTGCTATTAACGGTGTCATTACCTTTGCCATCATCTTCTTCAATAACATCACCAACATTATCAACAGAATAGAAGTCATTACCATAACCCGCTTTCATGGTATCGGCACCTGGGCCACCATCTAAAATATCGCTATTGTTTAGGCGTACCCCAGTTTCACCTGTATCAGCAACTGCTTGTAAATTAGAAATAAAAATACCAGAGTCTAAAATAGAATCTTTAGTATCAGCGATGGCAATACGAATGGTATGTTCACCAGCACCAAGTAGATTACCTGTTATTTTAAGTGGTGCAGACATTCCATCATATTCGATAGCTAAAGCACGATCTTTGTTGTTGTAAAAGTTGCCAGGCGTTAAGTTATCTTGAATAACACTTAATGGTTTACCATTCTCGAAGAAGGCATAGTTAATACCATCAACATATACCGCAGCTATATCGACAAATTGTCCAACATATTCAGGATATTCGTCAGAGCCAAATAAAATATCAAACGTAACTTGCGTTAAATTTGCATCAGTAACAGTAAATTTAAACTCTAAAACTGAAGCATCAAAACTTTTTGAGCCTGGAAAAAGTTCATTTACGATGGTAGTAAGCTGTTCATCCCCATTCGTATTATTATTTTTACCAAAGCCTGTAGAAGTATTGCTCCTAGGAATTTGGGCATCACCACTCGTTAAAACAATACCTTTGCCTAAAGAAAAGTTGACACCTTCTAATTGTCCAAATTCTAATTTTTCAAAAAAAGCAGCGGCTTGATTTGCACCTGTGTATTTGGCAGAGTCACTGATAAGTTGAATATTTGAAGTTTGACCATTAGTGACAGGTGCAAGAATCGCATTTGCTAGGTCTTGTGCGCTTTTGACTGTTGAGTCATACAATGTAAATGGATCAATAGTAGATGGAATCGCTTCGCCTGCACCAACGGTACTTAGTAAGTCATTGCCTGCGCCACCGTATAGTTCATCTGAGCCACCACCACCTGTTAGTGTGTCATTGCCATCTTGTCCATAAAGTTTATCAGTCGTTCCACCGCCAGTGATGCTATCATCTCCAGAGCCGCCTTCAATGGTATCGAATCCACCGCCACCGACTAAAATATTGTTAGCACTGTTGCCTAGTATCAAATTGGCAGAGTCATTACCCGTGCCATTAATGGCTAAATTACCCAATAATGTGAGGTTCTCAAGGTTAGCAGATAAGGTATAAGTCACGGTTGATAAAACGGAGTCTTTACCCTGATTAATCAATTCCACAACAATGTCATTAGTATCATCAACAGAATATTGGTCGTCACCTAAATCACCAGATAATGAATCTATACCAGTGCCACCATCAAGCGTATCATTGCCTTCGAGTCCAAATAGAGTGTCATTGCCTGCTAAGCCATAAAGGGTATCGTCACCATTTGTACCAAGTAGTGTTTCGTTATTGTTTGTGCCGTTAATTGTAGCCATGATGAGAATTCTCCATGTGGACAGGCTGTGTTAGCAAACTGATTCTTTTACTTTTAATGAATGCACTATCTGATGTTGAGTACTTCATTTATATCTAATTATAAATCTACAACAATCTTAATTTGATCTCTAGTGATTAATGTTTAATTGGTTTGTTGTACCGATAAGATGACCAAGTAAGATCTTATATCATGCTTTTAGCGATGTACGCATCGAAAAAGTCAAAGCTCATAAATCTATATCTCTACTTATATTAAAGGGTTTTTAAATAAAAATATGCTGTTTTTTGTCACTCTGTGAAGCAATATAAAGACTTTTATCGAGGCAATGGGGTTATTAAGTCGTCTCCTTGACAAAAAGTCTTAATTTTCACGAGGTTTTAGTTTGGAGTACTGTGGTTTATCATCATTAATTGTCCACCATTCAGCCTTACTTGCCGCATAAATATGGTAACTGGGCTGGCAACTAATAGGGCTGTCTAAAGTGCCTAAACGTAAACGAATAATCTCTGGTAAATCATCTCGTTGGCTATAGAGTGGACTGCCACAACGTTGACAAAAAACTCGTTTTTTTAATGGGCTAGAATAGTAGCTTTGTAATAGCTCTTCACCTTGGGTGAAGGTAAATAAACGGCTGTCAATTGGCGAATTACTCGCAAAGGCAGAGCCTTGGGCTTTGCGGCATTGTTGGCAATGACATAAGGCAATTTCTGTAATGTCACCTGCATATTGATAGTGAATCCCACCACATAAACAACTACCTGTTAGCATAATCGAATCTCATTAAGGTTTTTGGTCGCCTCAATGTAGCATTTTGTCTGCTGTTAAAAAATCTTTTGTCAGATATATTGATTATTTACATAAGAAATACTAATATGCGCGCCATTCGATAGCACATTGGCTATTTCAAACGATTTTGGAGGTTCTTGAACAATGAGTAGTATTCAGTATTTACAATTTGCTTAATACACTTCTTCAAGAATCTTAGCTTGAAGGAGTGATAACCCTTCAAGCTAGAGTTTAAAGCCCTAGCTTAATTCGCTAGGGCTTTTTCTTTGGGCAATAGTTTTGTGTTTCTCACCCAGAAACAAAAGCTGTTGTATGGATTACCCAAAACAAATAGTGATCCCTATTTGTTTAAATATCTGAACTGACTGATATGTGGTTGGTTCGTTGAGAGATTTATCATGCCTGTACAATTGGTTTTAAATGCCAACGAAAAAAATGGTCACAAGCCCGTTAAAATTTTTACTAACGAGGTTGACCCACAAGCTTTACAACAATTACGCAACATAGCTGCTTTACCTTTTGTTTATTCGCATATTGCTGCCATGCCTGATGTTCATGTTGGTATTGGTGCAACTGTTGGTTCGGTGATTCCGACCAAAGGCGCAATTATTCCAGCAGCAGTGGGTGTGGATATTGGTTGTGGCATGAATGCTGTGCGCTTGTCACTTAAAGCCCATCAACTTCCTGATAATCCAAAAGTATTGCGTACTGCGATTGAAAAAGCTGTGCCTGTTGGTTTTGCTGAACACAAACGCGAAACTGTCAAAGCTTCTAGTATCAGTGCCTTAGATGTGGGCATTGATAAAATTGTTGGTAAACATGCAGGTATCATGAAAATGATCAAGCAGTTTCGCCAAACATGGGCACGACAGTTAGGCACATTGGGTGGCGGTAATCATTTTATCGAAATCTGTTTAGATGAAAACCAAGATGTTTGGGTGATGCTACATTCTGGTAGCCGAGGTATTGGCAACTGTATTGGTCGATATTTTATTGAGTTGGCCAAAAAGGATATGCACCGTGAATATGGCCATTTGCCTGATAAAGATTTGTCTTACTTGGTGGAAGGTACACAACATTTTGCGGACTATGTTGAAGCGGTCTCTTGGGCACAA
Organism: uncultured Agitococcus sp.; assembly: GCF_937920075.1. Classification (GTDB taxonomy): domain Bacteria; phylum Pseudomonadota; class Gammaproteobacteria; order Pseudomonadales; family Moraxellaceae; genus Agitococcus. The sequence goes on along the minus strand of NZ_CALETI010000052.1, from coordinate 26,507 downwards.
GATTATGCCATGCTCAATCGTCGGGAAATGATGCGTTTAGTGGTGGAAGCACTGAAAACAGTATTACCGAGTTTTGAGCTCACCAAAGAAGCGATTAATTGTCATCATAATTATGTTGAACAAGAAACCCATTTTGGTGAGCAGGTTTATATTACTCGTAAGGGTGCAATTAGCGCACAACAAGGGCAGTTAGGCATTATTCCGGGCAGTATGGGCGCAAAGTCCTATATTGTACGTGGTAAAGGTAATGGTGAGTCATTTTGTTCTTGTTCGCATGGAGCAGGGCGCAAAATGAGTCGAATGGAAGCTAAACGTAAATTTGATAGTCATGACTTGGTGTTACAAACTGAGGGTATTGAATGTCGTAAAGACAAAGGGGTAGTGGATGAAATCCCTGCGGCTTATAAAGACATTGAAGCTGTTATGGCGTATCAAAGCGATTTAGTGGAGGTCGTTCATACCTTACGCCAAATTGTGTGTGTGAAGGGTTAGTAAAAAGGAGGTTACTAATGAAACAAAGCCAACTAGACGAAGTCATTGCTTGTTTACCTAAAGAGAAAACTTGTTTTTACTACCACCGTGACCGTTATGTGTTGTACTTGTTAGGGCGGCTGCAACAACATGGCGGTATGCGGACTATTCGGGATATAAAGAAGAGCCGCTATGCTCATTGGTTAAATAAACCTTTGATTAAGGACTGGTTGGCGCGTTGTGGTCGTGATGATATTGCGTTAGCAGAGTTATTGCATTATTGGCCACAACAGTCCATTCATAATTATGTGTTAAATCTTGCACAATGGGGCGATGAGCAATGGAACCCTTGGTATCAAACCAGTCGTGCAGGACTCAATGCAGTATTGCAATTAAATTTACCCCTTTCTCATGTAAAAAGTTTTTTAGACCAAGGTGTTGGTCAAGTATGGCGTTATGGCCGTTGGCATCATCCTATGTCTGAGCAACGTATTACCTTGGCATGGGCGCGTTTGGATTGGGATTGGCAAACAGGCCAAGCAATGATTGAAGAGATTCAGTCGGATTGGTTACGTGATTATGCTGAGTTACATGCAGCAGCTAAACAGGCCAAACAAGAACACGAAGACCGTGTTTGGTGGCGTAATGGTTGGTTACCTGTGGATGTGGTGCTTGATTATCAAACGGATATTCAACAACATCAAAAGACATGGAGTGAGGCTATGCTGACTGCTGCATTATGGTTTTTACAAGAAGAATTAGGTTTTAAAGAAGTGTTTTATCATGCGTGGCAAACGGGAAATGCCTTAAAACGTTTGGATGATGAACATATTCCCCCTCGTTCTTTATATAGTGATTTGCCCGAAAAATTCGCCTTTGAGCGAGTGAATAAAGGGCCGTTATTTTTAGAGTCTGACCCGAAAGTAAAAAAGGTCAAAAAACGCCAAGATATTTGGCAATGGTATCGCTGGGCAGCTTAGGAGATAGAAAAATGCCTAAACGACATGCAGTCAAACTGCAAAAAAGACCGCGTAATTTAGTGACTTTGGTTGCGATTGCGCAAAAAGGTGGTGCTCATGGTAAAAGTGAAAAAGCTTTACGCCGCACCGAACGTCAACACACACAAATGTCCGCACGGGAGGCTTTTTCCTCCCGTGCGGATGGACTTAAAAAAGTCGCTTAGGGGGTTAATGTGGTTTCCATAGTCACTTTTCGATAGCTTTGTAATTCACTTTTGCCTGAAAACTCAGCACTTGCTGTACTAAAACTTTTAGCTATGAGCTCTAAATCTACATCACAACCATTAAAGGTCAATGTGCTATCAGGATAAGAATTCTTTAAGCCTTCGGTCATAGATTGAACAGCTTCTTGAACATGTAAAATACGTGTCTTTAAATCTCTTTCTTTATCATTTAAAGTAATATCAATAGCTTGTCCATTAGTTAATTCGCTAAGCATTTTTTGAGATTTGGCATCTAACACGGCAGGATTTGCAGTCCAGCCACAGCTATATCTGCCTCGCAAAAAAAGTTTGTCGCTAGGGATTTTGTTGTCCCATTTCACATCAATGGTTGGGTTAGATGTTACGGAAAAAGTCTGTTTGTCAATAGGAGCGACAATACTAAATGCGGCAGGAATGGCAGGGAATGTACTTTCAAATTTTTGATTTTGTGCTGCACGATTAAAAATAACTTTATAGCTATTATTGATATCTAAGGGAAGTGTTGCACGATAAGAGCTACCCCAAATAGTATCATCTTGATATTCCATGACATTAGTACTTTTGCTATCCGTTGCTTGTACAAAATCACCACCATTTAGTACAACAGTGACATGAGATTTTTCTTTAGTAAAATCTACTATCATTTTAGCAGCATCATTTTCTACAAAGAGACTACCATTGAGGACTAATTTATCTGTACTAATATCATTAGAATCGGTTTCGTTACAGGCTGTTAGTAATGTTATGCTACTAAGTAATAAAAGTTTTTTTAGCATGATGTTTCCTTTCTTATAAGACAAAAGTAATTGCCCTTTGTCTTGTAGCATAGTCCTAATTAGGCTAAAAGTTAAGCTAAAGTCGGCTTTACTCGTCCAGCACTTTCTCTGGCATTTTCTCTTGCTAAATCAACATTGTCTGCGCGACATAACACCACGCCCATACGACGTTTAGCAAAACTTTCGGGCTTACCAAATAAACGTAAATCACTATTAGGCACTCGTAAGGCCTCAGCAACGCCTTCAAAAGCAATACCTTGGGCTTCTAAGCCACCATAAATCACCGCACTAGCGGCCACACTATGACAAGCGGTATTAACAGGCAAACCTAAAATCGCACGAGCATGAATTTCAAATTCTGATTGATATTGACTAGCCAAAGTGACTAAACCAGTATCGTGTGGGCGAGGGCTTACTTCAGAAAACCACACCTCATCACCTTTGACAAATAGTTCAACGCCAAAAATGCCACGACCGCCTAAATTGGTAGTGACTTTATCAGCAATGTCACGGGCTTTTGCTAAGGCAACTTCACTCATCGCTTGGGGTTGCCAACTTTCGACATAATCACCTGCCACTTGTTTGTGACCAATCGCATCACAGAAGAAAGTTTGTACTTGACCGTTTGCACCTACAGCACGCACAGTGAGCAGGGTAATTTCAAAATCAAAATTAATCATGCCTTCAAGAATCACTTTGCCATGATTTACTCGGCCACTGGCTAAGGCGTAATCCCATGCGGCGGCTAATTCTGCAACATTATCCACTTTAGATTGGCCTTTACCCGAAGAGGACATCACAGGTTTGATAAAACACGGAAAACCGATCTTATCAGCCGCCGCTTGAAGCTGTTCTAAACTTTCAGCAAAGGCATAAGGGGAGGTGGGTAATTGTAGTTCTTCGGCGGCTAAACGACGAATGCCTTCGCGGTTCATGGTTAAATTGACTGCACGTGCAGTTGGAATGACTTCAGCAATGCCTTCTTGCTCAATATCAACTAAAACTTGGGTCGCAATCGCTTCAATTTCAGGGACAATAAAATGCGGTTTTTCGGCAATAATTAAAGCACGTAACTCATCAGCATTGCTCATATTAATTACATGGGCGCGATGTGCCACTTGATGCGCAGGCGCATTCGCATATCTATCCACGGCAATCACTTCCACGCCCAAACGTTGCAAAGAAATAACCACTTCTTTACCCAATTCTCCTGAACCTAATAACATGACTTTGGTGGCGGTGTTAGTTAATGGTGTGCCAAATTTCATGCGTGTGTACTCTAGAAAGTAAGATTGCTGTGTATGATAGCGGTTTAGTTGAAAAGTACAATTATTCAAAGAAGGCTTAAGAGGAATGTTATATAGATGACTATAAACAAAAAAGCCCTGACTCGTTACAAATCAAGGCTTTTTAGAAGATATTGACTATCTTGGAATCTTATTTGGTGCCTAGAGCCGGACTCGAACCGGCACGCCCGCAAAGGCGGTGGATTTTGAGTCCACTGCGTCTACCGATTCCGCCACCTAGGCAAGGTAGGCTTGCGATTATAATCACCAAATCATTAGCGTCAAGCTTTTTAATAAAAACTTGCTATAATATGCGCCCTATTTGTCTAATTCTTGCCCAAATCCATGCAACTGTCTGATTTTAGCTATCATTTACCTGATGAATTAATTGCCCGTTATCCTTTGGAACAACGCTCAGCATCCCGTTTATTGTATTTGTCACAACAGGGTGTACAACATAAACAAGTCGTTGATTTACCAACTCTAATTAAGCCCAATGATTTATTGGTGTTTAATGATACTCGTGTGTTGGCGGCGCGTTTATATGGCCAAAAAAGTTCAGGTGGTAAAGTTGAAGTATTGGTTGAACGTATTATTAGTGACGATACTGCTTTAGTACATTTACGTGCGAGCAATTCACCCAAAGCAGGTGCGCAACTGTTGTTTGCGAATGGTCAAGTGCAAGCACAGATGCTCGAAAGGATAGAAGACTTATTTAAATTACAATTTAGTCAGCCGATTCGCGGTGTGTTGGCGCAATGTGGTGAAATGCCATTGCCTCCCTATCTTAATCGTCAAGTAGAACAAGATGATAGCGAGCGTTATCAAACGGTTTATAGCGACCCCAATAAACAAAACTCTGTGGCTGCACCCACCGCAGGTTTGCATTTTGATGACACCTTATTAGCCAATTTAAAAGCAGCAGGTGCAAATTTTGCTTATGTGACCTTGCATGTGGGGGCAGGTACATTTAGACCTGTGAAAACAGAGGATATTCGTGACCATCAAATGCACAGTGAATGGTTAAATGTACCCCAAGAAACCGTACAAGCGATTAACGAAACAAAAGCTAAAGGTGGCCGCGTGATTGCGATTGGTACAACCAGCGTCAGAGCTTTAGAAAGTGCCGCTTTATATAATGATGGCCAGTTAAAGGCTTGGTCTGGTGAAACACAAATTTTTATTTATCCCAGTTATCAATGGAAAGTGGTAGAAGCGTTGTTTACCAATTTTCATTTGCCTGAATCCACCTTATTAATGTTGGTCTGTGCCTTTGCAGGCAAAGAAGCCGTGATGAATGCTTATGCGCAAGCCGTTGAACAAAAATATCGCTTTTTTAGTTATGGCGATGCGATGTTTGTGGAGCGTTCTAAGATTTCTTGAAATGAATTAACCCAACTCTTAAAGGACAAATTCAATATTTAGCCTGTGTGCGTTTTTTAATCAAAGTTCGCGGTTGACTTGGGCATAAAGACCCATTTGATCGTTTATCCCAATGATGGCGAATGGGATTTTCCTGTCAAAACACGCACAGTCTATAACCTCGAAGTTGCGGACTATCATAACTATTTTGTTGGTGAAGGTGGCATTTGGGTAAAATCAAATTAAATTTCTTGCCTATTATACAAAGCCTGTTATCCTTGCGCCCCTGAGAGTCGGCCAGACGGTCGCCGCCTGTAAAGGGGGAGGAAAGTCTGGGCTTCAAAGGGCAAAGTGCTAGGTAACGCCTAGGCAGTGTGAACTGACGGAAAGTGCAACAGAGAGCTGAACCGCCGATGTTTGGTGTGCAAACACCAAGCAGGTAAGGGTGAAAAGGTGCGGTAAGAGCGCACCGCGCAACTGGCAACAGGAGCGGCAGGGTAAACCCCACTTGAAGCAAGACCAAATAGGCATCCATTGGCGTGGCCCGCGCTGGATGTGGGTAGGTTGCTTGAGCGTATAGGTGACTATACGCCTAGAGGAATGACCGTCCTCGACAGAACCCAGCTTATCGGCTGACTCTCATTTTTTTTATTAGCTACTTGACGTTAACTCAAGCTCTCCCTATAGTTTGCAGTTTGCGCTGCATCGTCTTATTCTATTCCTATCAACGGCTTAAACGATTTACGCGTCAAAAAGTAAACTGTGTGGCAATTGCCTAATCCTAATTATTCCCCTCTCTAAACTTTAAGTCTTATGAACAGTCCTTTTGTGCATCAATCAGTGTTATTGCATGAGACAGTCGATGCGATTGTCGGTGACACAAATGGTATTTATATCGATGCCACCTTTGGTCGTGGTGGCCATAGTCGTCTATTATTGAGCAAATTATCTGCACAAGCCCGTGTTTTAGCGTTTGATAAAGACCCCGAAGCGATAGCTGTAGGCCAACAACTAATGGCCGAAGATGCTCGATTTACCATTATTCACGATAGTTTTGCCAGCTTAGAAAATCAGCTTAGCCAACAGCAATTAATGGGTAAAATTGACGGTGTTATGGCCGATTTAGGTGTGTCTTCACCGCAATTAGATGATGCCAGTCGTGGTTTTAGTTTTATGAACGATGGCCCTTTAGATATGCGCATGAACCCTAATCAAGGGCAAAGCGCGGCTGAGTGGCTGCAAACCGTCAGTGAAAGTGAATTAGCCGATGTTTTTTTTCAATATGGTGAAGAGCGTCATAGCCGCCGTATTGCAAAAGCGATAAAAAAGGCACTAGAACAACAGCCTATTACTAGCACTAAAGTTTTAGCTGAGATTATTGCCACCGCTCATCCTGCATGGGAACGACATAAACATCCAGCAACACGGTGTTTTCAGGCTATAAGAATAGCTGTTAATCAAGAATTAGATGATATTAAACACTTTTTACCACAAGCGATTGAGGCGTTAAAACCACAAGGTAAATTGGCGGTGATTAGTTTTCATTCTTTAGAAGACCGTTTGATTAAACAATTTTTGCAAAAACAAGCGCGTGGTGATGATTTGCCTCGCGATTTACCTATTCGTAATAGTGAGTTAAATCCTCAAGTGAAGCTTTTAGGTAAAACTGCCGCGAGTCATGAAGAAGTCTCGGCCAATCCACGTGCACGGAGTGCTTATTTACGCAAGGCACAAAAGCTATAAGAGTCTGTTATGTGGTGGGATGTTTTTAAAACCAGTTTTAAACCCAACTTTAACGTTATTGTGGCAATGCTTGTGATTGCTTCTCTAGTCGGGTCTTCAGTCGCTATTGCTTTATCGGTACAGCATTGGCGTGAGTCTTTTCAGCAATTACAAGATTTAAAAGAAGAAAAGAAAGCCCTCGAAATAGAATGGGGGCAATTATTGTTAGAGCAAAACTCATGGGGAAGTTATGCGCGGATTGAACAAATGGCGCAAGAGCAACAAATGCAACCAACAACAGTGACTAGTGTGGTAATGGTACAACCATGAAAATGAAGTTTCCAAGCTTTAAACTCAATGAAACCGAAGCTTATGCAGGGCGTCATTTGTTGCTGCAAGTGGTGTTAGCGTTTATTTTCTTGGGTATTTCAGCACGTGCATTTTATTTGCACATTATTGATCGTGACTTTCTGCGTCGTCAGGGTGATGCACGAATGATGCGTACCGAAGCTATTCCTGCGCATCGTGGCATGATTATGGATCGTAATGGTGTACCTTTAGCAGTAAGCACACCTGTCACTTCTATTTGGGTCAACCCTAAAGAAATTTATGAGCTTGCTAACCCACCCAAAGAAGATAATCCCAAAAAACAAAAACAGCCTGTCAGTTTTCCTTATGAGCAAGTGGCCAGTGCTATTGGTTTAGACCCTGTCGAATTACGTCGTAAAATTACTAATAATCCCAAAAAAGAATTTATGTATTTAAAACGGCATTTAGCTCCTGATGTGGCTAAAGTTATTTTAGATCGAGACTTTCCTGCTATTTATGGCTTAAATGAATATCGGCGATATTATCCGCAAGGTGAGTCAACGGCACACATAATTGGTTTTACCGATTTAGACGATAAAGGTAAAGAAGGCGTAGAATTAGCCTTTGAAAAACAACTGGCAGGTGTTGCAGGTGCGCAACAGATTATCCAAGACCGAAAAGGTCGTAAAATTAAAGATGTGGCTTTAATTCGCCCCGCCAAAGCAGGTCAAGATATTTATCTGAGTTTTGATGCGCGTATTCAATATATTGCCCATCGAGAGTTGGCGCGCGCTGTTCAAGAGCATGAGGCTGAGGCCGCTTATTTAGTGGCGATTGACGTTAAAACGGGTGAAATAGTGGCGATTGTTAATCAGCCTGTTTACAATCCTAATAATCGAAGTAAATTGATTCCTGAGCAACTGCGTAATCGGTCAATTACCGATATGTTTGAGCCAGGTTCAACCATGAAAGTATTTACCGTCATGGCGGCCTTAGAAAGCGGAAAATATACCACATCAAGCTTGTTTAATACCCACCCAGGGCGTTATCAGGTGTATAACAAAACCGTAACTGACCATAACGATTATGGAATAATCAATTTAGCAACTTTAATTACTAAGTCGAGTAATGTTGCCTCGGCACAAATAGCAGGGTCATTACCCAAAGAAACCCTACCAATGATACATCGGCGTTTTGGTTTTGGTCATGTAACAGAAAGCGGCTTTCCAGGTGAAAGCAAAGGTATTTTACAACCCCCCCAACGTTGGAATCCCGTTGAAGTGGCAACTATGTCTTATGGTTATGGGGTTACAGTCACCGCCTTACAATTAGCGCGTGCCTATGCTGCAATTGCCAATCATGGTGTCTCTCACCCTGTGTCATTGACAAAAATTAGTACAACTCCACAAAGTACCCCTTTGATAAGTGACAAAATCGTCTCGCAATTGTTTCCTATGATGGAGTCTGTTATTTCATCGGATGGTACTGCATTAAAAGCGGCTTTACCGGGTTATCGTGTGGCAGGTAAAACAGGCACAGCGCATAAAGCCAAAGCAGGCGGTTATGCCAAAGACGAATATATGTCACTTTTTGCAGGTTTTGCACCTGTCAGTGATCCACGTATTGCGATGGTTGTGGTCATGGATGGTGCTAAAAAAGGTGGTTATTATGGTGGTGTCGTGTCTGCACCTGTGTTTTCTCGGGTGATGGGTGAGGCCTTACGATTAATGAATGTGCCTGTCGATAAACCACTTGAGCCTGTAAAAACTAAAACACCTACGCTAACAACAGCACCGATTACACCTGTAAAAACCAATACTATCGTTCAGGGAGGACGTGTTTAAATGCCGACATTACAACAAATTTGGCCAGCTACGCCGAGTATCTATGCCAATATGACGGTTACAGGTTTAACAGCCAATAGTCGCCATGTACAACAAGGTGATGTTTTTGTGGCATTACAAGGTCGTCAACACGATGCACGACATTTTATTCCGCAAGCGATTGCACAAGGTGCGGTGGCGGTGTTGTGTCAGAGTGATGAGCCATCAACCGAGCAATCGGGTATTCCTATCATTAGTATTCCCGATTTACCCCAACATTTAGGGCAAATAGCAGCGTGTTTTTACAGTCAGCCAAGCCAAGATTTAACCGTTTTTGCAGTAACAGGTACTAATGGTAAAACCAGTTGCGCACAATTATTAGCGCATGCTTGTCAATTTTTAGAGCAAAAATCGGCGGTATTAGGTACATTAGGTAATGGTTTAATTGGTGATTTAGTGCCATCTACGCACACCACCTTAGACGCTTTGCAATTACAACAAAAATTAGCCGAATTTAAACAAGCTAACGCACAAGTAGTTGCCTTAGAGGCAAGCTCACATGGCTTAGAGCAAGGCCGTTTATCGGCAACTAAGATTGATACTGCTATTTTTACCAATCTAACCCGTGATCATTTAGATTATCACGGCACGATGGAAGCCTATCAGCAAGCAAAAGCCTTATTATTTACATGGCCAACCTTAAAAACTGCCATTCTTAATGAAGATGATCCAGTTTCTAAAGATTATCAACAATTATTAACTCCCAATGTCATTTGCTGGCGTTATAGTCAAAATGCGAATAGTGATGCTGAATTTGTTGCCTTAAAGATTGAACCATCATTACAAGGGCTGATAGTCACCGTTAAAACACCTCAAGGTATAGCGACCATTCACAGCCAATTATTAGGACGGTTTAATGTCAGTAATTTATTAGCAGTATTGGCAGGTTTGCTCAGTATTGGTGTGTCTTTAGCACAAGCGGTACAGGCATTGAGCAGTGTGCAAGCGGTTCGTGGCCGCATGGAGTGTATTTCTAATGGTAAAATCACCGCGGTTGTTGATTATGCGCATACGCCTGATGCCTTAGAAAAAGTCTTATCTAGTTTACGAGAACATACGCAAGGTCAATTGTGGTGTGTGTTTGGCTGTGGTGGTGATAGAGACAAAGGCAAACGGCCAATTATGGGTGAAATTGCTTGCCGTTTGGCAGATAAAGTGATTGTCACGGCTGATAATCCACGTGCAGAATTAGTCAGTGCTATTATTGCTGATATTGAAGCAGGCATGGGACACCAGCAACATAGTGTGTTGCCAGAACGTAAACAAGCCATCGAATATGCCTTGTCAGCGGCGCAAAGTGGCGATATTGTGTTGGTCGCGGGTAAAGGCCATGAAGACTACCAAGAAATACAAGGCATCCGCTATCCCTTTGATGATGCTCAGATTATCCGTTTATTTTTAGAGAATAATTCATGAAATTAAGCGTTATTGCCCAAAAAACGCAAGGTCAGCTTTTTGGCCAAGATTTAGATGTTTGTCAATTTTCGACAGATACACGCACTTTAAGCAAAGGTGATGTTTTTATTGCTTTAAGTGGTGCAAATTTTGATGCCAATAGTTTTGTTGCTAAAGCACAAGATTTGGGTGCGGTAGCGGCGATAGTCAGTCAATATCAACCTGAGCTGAATTTGAGTCAAATTGTGGTAGCAAACACACAAACGGCATTAGGTTTATTGGCAAAGACATGGCGTGAACAATTTGAGTTAATGCGTGTGGCCATGACAGGTAGTAGTGGCAAAACCACCACCAAAGAATTAACCGCCAGTATTTTTCGTCAAGCAGGTGAAACCCTCGCAACTTTAGGTAATAAAAATAATGAAATTGGTGTGCCATTAACCTTGTTACGTCTCAATGCTCAGCATCGTTATGGCGTGTTTGAGTTAGGGGCAAATCATATTGGTGAAATTGCTTATACTTCAGCTTTGGTACAACCTCATGCAGCAGTGATTACTAATATTGGTACAGCTCACTTAGAAGGTTTTGGTAGTCGACAAGGCATTGCTCAAGCTAAAGGTGAAATTTTTTCGGGTTTGGTTGATGGTGGGACAGCAGTAATTAATGCTGATGATGAGTTTGCTGATTATCACCAAAACTTATGTGTTGGCTTAAAAATACTCACTTTTTCTGTTAAAAAACAAGCTGATGCCTATGCAACGGATATTAAACGTACAAACGGTGGTGCATATCAATTTAATTTACATCTTGCCGAACAATCGACACCTATTCAGTTAGGGTTAATCGGGCAACATAATGTTGCTAATGCCTTGGCAGCCAGTTGTTTGGCTTTAGCCTGTGGTTTAACGTTGCCACAAATTAAGCAAGGTTTAGAGCAAGCCCAAGGTGCGGCAGGGCGAATGGTATTACATCGTCGTCAAAACTTTACCCTGATTGATGATACCTATAATGCCAATCCTGATGCCATGAAAGCAGCTATTGATGAATTAGCGCTCAGCGATGGCTACAAAATTGTTGTTTTAGGGGCAATGGGGGAGTTGGGTGACAATGCCCCAAGCCTACATCAAGAAGTCGGCACTTATGCACAAGCCAAACAAATTGATGCTTTATATTGTGTTGGTGCATTTAGTGAAAATACCGCACAAGGTTATGGCACTCAAGCACAACGTTTTAGTGAACAAAAAGAGCTGATTGCGGCCTTGTCGGCAGCGATTCCACAAGGGGCAACCATTTTGGTGAAAGGTTCACGCAGCGCACGCATGGAAAACGTCGTACAAGCACTGTTGGGGTTTTAATCCTCCTCAACCCTCCTTTAAAAAGGAGGGAGTTTCCCCCTTTATAAAAGGGGGCTAGGGGGATTTGTTAATTTTTAGTTTTTAAAGGAGCAACCTCGATGTTGCTGTGGTTAGCCGATTATTTAGCACAATATTATAAAGCCTTTCATGTGTTTAATTACTTAACCTTGCGCGCAATGTTAAGTATTTTAACCTCATTGGCGATTGCCATTTGGTTTGGCCCCAAAATGATTGATTACTTGCGTAAATTAAAGTTTGGTCAAGCAGTGCGTACCGATGGCCCACAAACGCATTTGGTCAAGTCTGGTACGCCAACGATGGGTGGTGCGTTAATTTTAGTGTCTATTGGCGTGAGCACTTTATTATGGTCAAACCTAAATAATCCCTATATTTGGATTGTCTTAGGGGTCATGGTGGTTTTTGGTGCAGTGGGTTGGGTTGATGACTACCGTAAAGTCGTTGAAAAAAATCCGCGTGGCTTACCTGCCAAATGGAAGTATTTTTGGCAATCAGTGGGCGGTATCGCTGCTGCCGTTGCTTTGTATTATTTGGCCAAAACCCCTGCCGAAACCACCTTAATTTTTCCCTTCTTTAAAGACTTAGTCTTACCTTTAGGCGTATTTTATATTCTGTTAACCTATCTGGTGATTGTCGGTAGTAGTAATGCTGTTAACTTAACCGATGGCTTAGATGGTTTAGCAATCATGCCCACCGTTATGGTGGCAGGTGCATTAGCCATTTTTGCCTACTTAACAGGTAATATTAAATTTGCCAGTTATTTACATATTCCTTATGTGGCTGGTTCAGGTGAATTAATTGTCATTTGCTGTTCAATTATTGGTGCAGGTTTGGGCTTTTTGTGGTTTAACGCTTATCCCGCCGAAGTGTTTATGGGGGATGTAGGCGCATTGGCTTTGGGTGCGGTGTTGGGTGTGATTGCGGTGATTGTTCGTCAAGAAATCGTCTTGTTTATTATGGGCGGTGTGTTTGTCATGGAAACAGTCTCGGTCATGCTGCAAGTCGGCTCGTTTAAATTACGTGGCAAACGTATTTTTCGCATGGCGCCCATTCATCATCACTACGAGTTAAAAGGCTGGCCAGAAACCAAAGTGGTCATCCGCTTTTGGATTATTAGCTTTATGTTGGTGTTATTAGGTTTAACTACGTTAAAGATTCGTTGAGGCATCTATGGCTGGTCTGATTCAGCGTGAAGGTTTGCGTGTTGTTATTGGTTTAGGCAAAACGGGATTGTCTTGTGTGCGTTATTTGCGTGGTTTGGGTTACAAAGTTGCGGTTAATGATACCCGCGATAACCCACCGAATTTAGCTGAGCTACAAGCAGAGTTTCCTGATGTGGAAATTAGTTTGGGTAAGTTGGATGAGCATTTATTATTAAAAGCCCACGAAATTATTGCCAGTCCGGGTATTTCAATTAATGAGCCCGAATTAGTGTCTGCACGTTTAAATGCAGGCATTTCGGTGATTGGTGATATTGAGTTATTTTGTCGTGCCGTTGATAAACCCATTGTCGCCATTACAGGTTCTAATGCTAAAAGTACGGTGACAACCTTAGTTGGGCTAATGGCCGAAAATGCAGGAATTAACGTTGCCGTTGGTGGTAATTTGGGTACGCCAGTTTTAGAACTACTCAATCAACCTGCGGATTTATATGTTCTAGAGCTGTCTAGTTTTCAATTAGAAACCACCCATAGTTTACGCGCTGCAGCGGCGGTGGTCTTGAATATTAGCGAAGATCATATGGATCGTTATGCCAATATGCAGGAGTATCACAAAGCCAAACATCGCATTTATCGTAATTGCCATTTTTATGTCACCAATCGCCAAGATTTACTCACTGTACCATTGTTGCCAGACATGATTCCTAATACCAGTTTTGGCTTAGACAAACCTGATCTAAATACCTATGGCGTGATTCGTGAACAAGGCACAAGTTATTTGGCCAAAGGACAAGCAAAACTGTTAGCCACCGATGAAATGGGCATTTTTGGTGAGCATAATGTCGCTAATGCTTTAGCCGCTTTAGCATTAGGTGAAGCCGTTAATATTCCAATCGCGGCGATGTTGCAAACCTTAAAAGCATTTACAGGGCTAAAACATCGTTGCCAGTTAGTCGTTAAACATCAAGGCGTTGCTTGGTATAACGATTCTAAAGGCACTAACGTTGGCGCAACTTTAGCAGCAATTAATGGTTTGGGTGCAGCAATTAGCGGCAAAGTATTATTGATTGCAGGGGGAGTGGGTAAAGGCCAAGATTTTAGTCCTTTGTCACCCGCCTTAGCACAATATGGCAAAGCCTTAATTTTATTAGGTGAAGATGCTGATAAAATAGACCAAGCGGTCAATGCTGATATTAAAAAAGTACACGTATCTAGCCTAGTTGAGGCGGTAAAACAAGCACAACAATTGGCCTCAGAGGGTGATGCTATTTTGTTGTCACCTGCTTGTGCGAGCTTCGATATGTTTAAACATTATGAAGATCGTGGTGAGCAATTTGTGCTTGCTGTTCAACATCTCAGTCGTTAATTATTTTCTTTTAACCCTCTTTAAAAAGAGGGTATTTGCTGAGCATCATTTATGAAAATCGCGCTCAAAAAACCTTCTTTTTCTATTCCTAGACATTGGATTGTCCCTGATTGGCAACAAGAATTTACTGCTCGTCGTTTATTGATGTTGGCAGTAGCCGTATTAGCTTGTTTGGGCGTAACAATTGTTGGTTCAGCCTCAATGAGTATTGCCAGTGCTGACTTTAACAATCCTTTTTATTTTTTTACGCGTCATTTAGTTTATATGATGTTAGGTGTCACAGCGGCAACGATTGCCGCTAATTTGCCCATGAGTTTTTGGCAGAAGTGGTATCCTGTTATTTTGTTAGTTGCCGTGATTTTGTTGATTGCTGTTTTAACCCCCCTTGGTCGACGAGTAAATGGTAGTGCTCGCTGGTTGGGAGTTGGAGGCTTAACTATTCAACCGTCAGAAGTGGGCAAATTTGCCGTTGTTTTGTATATGTCTATTTATTTGGTACGACGTCAGGATCAAGTTCGTGCTGGACTCAAAGGTGTTTTGCCTGCAAGTTTTATCTTAGGTATTGTCATTGCCTTATTTATGGGTGAACCAGACTTTGGTGCCAGTTTGGTATTAATGGTCTCTGTATTTGGTATGTTGTTTTTAGCAGGTGCGCCACTTAAACACTTTATGATTTTAGGGGTTGCTGCGGTCAGTGGTGCAGTGGGTTTGGCTTTTTCTGCCGAATATCGAGTTAAACGTTTAATGTCATTTTGGGACGCATGGGACGATGCCTATGGCACGGACTATCAATTATCACAAAGTTTGATTGCCTTTGGTCGTGGTGATTGGTTTGGTGTAGGTTTAGGCCATAGTGTGCAAAAACTATTCTATTTGCCCGAAGCACACACCGACTTCGTATTTGCTATTTTTGCTGAAGAATTTGGTTTGGTTGGTGTATTTGTTTTGTTTTTTGCCTTTTATTTATTTGTGCAAGCTGGTATTCGTATTGGGCGAAATGCCATTAATAAGGGCTTGTTACAAGAAGGCTATTTAGCTTATGGCATGATTTTTTTAATGTTAATGCAAATTATTATTAACATTTCAGTTTGCACAGGCTTATTTCCAACCAAAGGCTTAACCTTACCCTTTATCAGTTATGGTGGCAGTAGCTTAATTATGGTATTTGCGATGTTTGGTATTTTATTGCGTATAGATACTGAAACTCAGCAATTACAATCGACGGCAACAGGAGAGCAAAAATGACTGTTAAATCGGTAGTGGTGATGGCAGGTGGTACAGGTGGACACGTTTTCCCTGCGTTAGCCGTTGCTCAGCATCTCAGTCAACAAGGGATTAATATTCATTGGTTGGGGACAAAAAACGGCATTGAAGCCGATATTGTGCCAAAAAATGGTTTTGATATTAGCTATTTAGAAGTACAAGGTGTGCGTGGTCAAGGTTTGGCGCGTTTATTACTTGCCCCTTTTAAAATTTTATTAGCGGTTATTGCCGCTATGAAAGTGTTAAGAGCAGTAAAAGCAGATTGTGTGATTGGTTTAGGCGGTTATGTCACAGGGCCGGGTGGGGTTGCTGCTCGTTTATTAGGCAAGCCCTTAATTATTCATGAGCAAAATGCGGTAGCTGGTTTTACCAATAAACAACTAGCCAATATTGCTACCCAAGTGTTGCAAGCCTTTCCTGCGGCTTTTCCTCCTAGCCCCAAAGTAACCACAACAGGTAATCCTGTCCGTCCTGTAATTGCAAATTTGGCATTACCAGAACAACGTTATGGTCAACGTAGTGGCGCATTACAAGTGTTAATTTTGGGTGGTAGTCAAGGTGCAGTCGCACTTAATGAGTTAGTACCAGATGCCTTAGCGATTTTAAGTAAAGAACACGCTTTAACTATTCGTCATCAAACAGGCAAAAAACAAGTCGAAGTCACCCAACAACGTTATAAAAACTTAGGTATTAGTGATGCCAATGTTCAGCCATTTATTAATGATATGGCTGAAGCGTATGGTTGGGCTGATTTAGTGATTTGTCGTTCGGGGGCGTTAACGGTCAGTGAGCTCGCAGCAGCAGGTGTCGCTTCGGTATTAGTACCATATCCACATGCCGTTGATGACCATCAAACGGCTAATGGTCGTTATTTAAGTGATGAAGGCGCGGCAATTTTGTGTCAACAAGCCAGCTTAACGGCTGAAAACTTGGCACAAACCTTAAAACCATTATTATCTCGACCAAAATTGCTGCAAATGGCCAATATTGCTCGTAAACTTGCACAACCCAAAGCAACCGCAACAGTTGCCCAATTTTGTCTTCGTAGTTGAGTCTTTTTATGATTAATCAAAGCTCGCGTGGTCGTTTAATTGAAATTCCTGAAATGCGTCGTATTCGCTGTATCCATTTTATTGGTATTGGTGGTGCGGGGATGTGTGGTATTGCCGAAGTATTACTCAACCAAGGCTATCAAATTTCAGGTTCTGATGCCAAAGCAGGCAAAACCACAGAACGCTTACAACAATTGGGCGCAACGGTCTTTATTGGTCATGCTGCCGAAAACATTGCCAAAGCCAATGTCGTGGTTGTGTCAACCGCAATTGATAATACCAACCCTGAAATTGTTGCTGCGCGTGAAGCACGTTTACCCATAGTACGCCGTGCCGAAATGTTGGGCGAATTAATGCGATACCGTCATGGTATTGCTATTGCTGGAACACATGGCAAAACCACGACAACAAGTTTAGTCACTTCTATTTTGGCCGAAGGTGGTTTTGATCCAACTTTTGTCATTGGCGGTTTGTTAAATAGTGCAGGCACAAACGCTAAATTAGGTGGTAGCCGTTATTTAGTCGCCGAAGCCGATGAAAGTGATGCGTCATTTTTACATCTACAACCAATGGCTGCGGTTGTCACCAATATTGATGCTGACCATATGGATACCTATGGTGGCTCTTTTGAAAAGCTCAAAGATACTTTTATTGAGTTTTTACACAACTTACCATTTTATGGTTTAGCAGTGGTTTGTGGCGATGATGCCGTGATTCGTGAATTGCTGCCAAGAATTGCGCGCCCAACAGTTACTTATGGTTTTGACGAGGCCAATGATATTCGTGCTGTCGATGTTCGCCAAGAAGGTATGCAAACACACTTTACTGCCTTGCGTCCACAAAAAGAGCCATTAGCAATTAGCCTAAATTTACCAGGTTTACATAATGTCTTGAACGCCTTAGCAGCCATTGCGATTGCCACGGATGAAGGCGTAGAAGACGCAGCTATTCAACGTGCGTTAGTAAACTTCCAAGGTGTGGGTCGTCGTTTCCAACAATATGGCGAATTTGAATTTGATCAGGGCTCGGTGCGTTTAGTCGATGATTATGGTCATCACCCACGAGAAGTTGAAGCCACCTTAAAAGCCGCACGACAAAGCTTTCCCGATCGCCGTTTGGTGTTAATGTTTCAACCTCATCGTTACACCCGTACCCGTGATTGCTTTGAAGATTTTGTACAGGTGTTATCACAAGTTGATGTTTTATTATTGTTGGATGTGTATTCAGCGGGTGAAAAACCCATTGCGGGCGCAGATGGACGCACCTTAGCACGGAGTATTCGTGCGCGTGGTTTGGTTGAGCCGATTTTTATTGAAAAAACCGAAGAGTTGAATACCTTATTAAAAACGGTGTTGCAGCCTAATGATGTGTTGTTAACTCAAGGTGCAGGTACAGTCGGTGCATTAGCCATTGAATTAGCACAAAATAATTTATATTTAAGTTAAGTTTATCCAGAAAGTCTCCTCTCCCGAATTTAGGAGAGGGAATACCCTGATAATTTGAGAATCAAGAGTTTATATTTTATGAGTCAGCAAGATTTTGGTCGTGTTGCCGTATTATTTGGTGGTACATCCGCAGAGCGTGAAATTTCTTTAAAAAGTGGTCAGGCCGTGTTGCAAGCCTTGCAACAAGCAGGTGTTAATGCACAGGCTTTTGATCCTGCCGAACAAAATATTGGTGATATTAAAGCCTATGATCGTGCGTTTATTGTGTTGCATGGTCGTGGTGGCGAAGATGGTACGATGCAAGGTGCATTAGAGTTATTGGGTGTACCATACACAGGCAGTGGTGTGTTGGCTTCCGCTTTAGGCATGGATAAAACCCGTACTAAACAATTGTGGTTGGGGTGTGGCTTACCGACACCTGCGTATGCGCGTTTAACAGCCAATACCGATTTTGCCCAAGTGATTGCTGAATTGGGTTTACCCTTAATGGTTAAACCCGCACACGAAGGCTCTAGTATTGGTATGCGTAAAGTCGAAAAGGCCGAAGATTTGCAACCTGCCTACGAATTTGCAGCAAAATATGATAGCGAAATCATTGCTGAAAAATGGGTAACAGGTAAAGAATATACGATTGTGATCTTATGTGACAAAGCCTTGCCAATCATTCGTTTGCAGCCGCACCAAAGTCATGGTTTTTATGATTTTGAAGCTAAATATAACGCCAACGACACCCAATATTTGTGTCCTTGTGGTTTAAGCGACGAAGATGAACAAGCCTTACAAGCCTTAGCTGTCCGTGCATTTAATATGGTCGGGGCAACAGGTTGGGGACGTATTGATGCTATGCGTGATGAGCAGGGCAATTTTTGGTTATTAGAAGTGAATACAGTTCCTGGGATGACCGATCACTCTTTAGTGCCAATGGCCGCTAAAGCAGCAGGTTTAAGTTTTGAGCAATTAGTGTTGACCATTTTGGCACAAACGAATAAGTGATACGAGTAGACTACATGACTTCTTCCGTGGCAACTGCACAACAACTCACCCCTAAGCAACGTCAATGGCGAACGCTGTGGCGCATATTAAGCTTTTTGTGGCTGCTTGCAGGGTTAAGCTTGTTGGCGTGGGGCGTTTGGGGCTTATGGGTGCAGTTGCAAGAAAAAGCCCCGTTAGCTTTGGTGCATATAGAAGGTGATATTAGCCCAGCAGATCGAGAAGAGTTATCAGCTCGTTTAAAAAAGGTTGTGCAAGGCAGTTATTTTAGCACCGATTTAGTGGCTATTCGTGATGCAGTATTAATGTCACCGTGGGTTGAGAGTATGTCAGTCCAACGTCGTTGGCCTGATGGTATTCGGGTGTTGGTGGTTGAGAAAAAAGCCGTTGCACGATGGGGCGAACGACAATTTTTGAGCGCACGGGGAGAGGTGTTTCAACCCAAAGTTGGACATGAAGGCAACAATTTACCTTTATTGTTTGGCCCAGTTGGCAAAACTTCTTATGTCATGGAGCAATTTCGTAGTTTTAATGATTTATTAAGACCATTAAATTTACGAGTTGTTGAGTTACACTTAACCGAAAGACGAACATGGTTTATGACGATGGACAATGGTTTACAGCTTGTTTTAGATCAAAATCAAGTTCATGAAAAGTTACAGCGTTTTCTATCGGTGTATCAACAAGTATTAAGTCCCTATGCCGACCGTATTGAACGTATTGATTTACGTTACCGTTATGGTTTAGCCGTAAAATGGAAAGAAGGGCAAGCGGTTGCTGTAGTTAACAATCAACTGGCTGCGACGACAGTACAGAATAAGCAGCCTATATAGATTAAGTTAGAGCCTATGTCGTTATTGTTTATTAGATGATGTGATCTATAAAACAGCGAAATGTCTAAACTCTATAAGTTTTAAGGTTAAGGTAATGGCAGATACAGAAAAATTGATTGTTGCTTTAGATGTGGGTACTTCTAAAGTTGTGGCACTAATTGCTCAGATTTCTCAAGAAAAAGAAATTGATGTGATTGGTGTTGGCAAAAGTCCGTGTACAGGTCTAAAACGTGGGATGGTAGTTGATATCGAAGAAACCTCACGAGCGATTAAACAAGCCATTAAAGAAGCTGAAAATATGGCACATTGTACTGTACATTCGGTATTTGTAGGCATTGCAGGCAATCATATTGTCAGCCGTAACTTACAAGGTGCAGTACATATTCGTAGTGGTGAAGTCTCTAATTTGGATATGGATGCGGTATTGGACAATGCCAAAACAGGAGCTGTACTTCCCGAACAAAAAATTCTGCATATTTTGCCGCAAGAATTTAATGTTGATAACCAATATGATATTCGTAATCCGATGGGAATGTCAGGCGTTCGTTTAGAAGGGCATTATCATCTCGTGACGTGTGGTTTAACGGCTTTACAAAATTTAGAAAAATGTGTTCACAATTGTCAGCTAGGTGTTGATGATGTCATTTTAGAACCGTATGCAGCTGCCAATGCGGTATTAACCGATGACGAAAAAACCTTAGGCGTATGTTTGATTGATATTGGTGCAGGTACAACAGACATTGCTATCTATATTCATGGTGCATTACGTTATACCGAAATTATTCCTGTCGGTGGTGAACATGTTACTAATGATATTGCGCAAGTTTTACGTACACCGCTTGTAGAGGCAGAGCAATTAAAAGTTAAACAAGGTTGTGCGCAGTCGATTGCGGTTAAACGAGAAGAATATATTAATGTGCCAACTACAGGTGATAGAGCGCAACGTAAGCTTGAAAGACACGTTTTAGCCTCTATTATTGAGGCACGTTATTTGGATCTCTTTGAATTTATTCAAAGACGATTTGATGAATTAGAAATAAGTGATTATTTACATGCAGGTATTGTCTTGACGGGTGGTGCAGCACGTATTGAGGGCGCAGCAGCCTTAGCGGACAGTGTCTTTGGTGCACAAAAAACACGTATTGGCATGCCCAGTTTACGTGCCGAAGGTAATGGCCAATTGGTGCAAAGCCCTGTTTATGCAACCAGTGTTGGTTTATTAATGGCGGGGCGAGATAAAATTTTGGCGGATGTTGATAAACAACCTGTGAAGCGTACAGGTTTGGCGATTAATACAGATGGTTTTATTGCCAAATTGCGAGCTTGGTTAGAGAAAAATTTCTAATATGTAACATATTATACAAAGAGTCACTTTTTCTAAGCATAACTCTATGTATATTGTTAAAATAGAAAAGCTATTGTGTTCTTAAAGATCACGACAACTTTATTTAGTAACAAAGATTTATGCACTCAATATATCAGTGCAAATCTTACAAAGTTTATGGTCATACAAGGAGTGATGATTGTAAACAGTACTCTTTGAGTAGGAGAATTTCGATGGGCATTTTTAAAATTGCAGATGACCAACAAACACATAAAGGCTTAGGTGGTCCAGTTATCAAGGTAATTGGTGTTGGTGGTGGCGGTGGTAATGCTGTGGACTATATGGTGCAAAGTCATTTACAAGGTGTAGAATTTATTTGTATTAACACCGATTTGCAAGCATTGAATGCAATGACTTCTCAAAAGAAAATACAGATAGGCGTAGAATTAACGCGTGGTTTGGGAGGTGGAGGCAAGCCTGAAATAGGTCGTCAAGCTGCTTTAGAGAATCGTGAAGATGTTATTGATGCTTTAAAAGGCGCAGATATGGTCTTTATTACCGCAGGGATGGGTGGTGGTACAGGCACAGGTGCTGCCCCTGTCGTTGCTGAGTTGGCTCGAGAGTTAGGGGTATTAACCGTAGGTGTGGTGACGCGCCCGTTTTCTTTTGAGCGTCGTGATATTTTGGCCGAACAAGGTATTGTTGAGTTATCTCAACACGTTGACTCGTTAATTACCATTCCAAACTCTAAATTATTAAAAGTTTATGGTAATAAAATTACCATGATTGAAGCGTTTAAAAGGGCTAACAATGTCTTATTTGAAGCCGTGCGTGGTATTTCTGACATGATTACCCGTCCTGGTATGATTAACCTAGACTTTGCTGACGTGCGTAACGCCATGAGTGATCGTGGTTTGGCGATGATGGGAACAGGTGTGGCATCAGGTGCAGACCGTGCGCGTGAAGCAACGATTAAAGCTATTAACAGCCCATTATTAGATGACATCAAATTAGAAGGTGCAACTGGTTTATTGGTATCTGTTGCAGGTAATGCTGATGTTAGTTTAGAAGAGTTTGATACTGTGGGTGAAATTGTTGCACCATTGGCTGAGCAGGGTGTCGCGATTAAAGTGGGTATGATTGTTGACGAAGATATTGGTGATGATATTCGTGTAACCGTTGTTGCAACAGGTTTAAGCAAAGCACCTCAGCTAGCAACGGCGGGGGTACAAGCGGCAGCAACTGTAAATCGTCCACGTTCACCATTAGGTACACCAGCTCCTGCTGCGCCATCTCGTAACTATGATGAATTTGATACACCTTCCGTGTTGAAAAAACAACAAGCCGCTACGCCAGCACCAGCAACTAAGCCAGAAGCTGCGCCGAAGTCTGATTTGTTGAATATTCCATCATTCTTGCGCCGTCAAAATAATAGTTAAGCTTTTTTAACTAATAAATTGACTAACCCCCTCTATTGAGGGGGTTTTTGTTTTGATTGCTGTAAATATAGGCAAATTACGCAAGAAAGTATGGTTAAATTACAGACAAAACTTGCACAAAATCTAAAAAATGTTAGTATCAGCCTTTAGCTCTGAAACATTTTGTCACAATGCTGCGTCAACGAACCCTCAAAAATACCATCCGCGCTACAGGCATTGGTCTGCATAGCGGTCAAAAAGTTTATTTAGCCCTCAAACCTCATGAGGTGGATGGTGGTATTGTCTTTCGCCGTACCGATTTAGATCCGCCTGTCGATATTCCGTCAAATGCCTTGTTGGTTAATGAAACCACAATGTCATCTAATTTAATTAAAGATGGTGTAAAAGTCGGTACAGTTGAACATTTGATGTCGGCATTAGCAGGATTGGGGATTGATAATGCGATTATCGAAGTCAGTTCCGCTGAAATTCCAATTATGGATGGTAGTGCTGGCCCGTTTGTCTTTTTAATTAAAGCCGCAGGGATTATTGAACAGCACGCACCTAAAAAATTAGTACGCATTAAACAACCCATTGAAGTGGTTGATGGCGATAAACGCGCCGCTTTTGTGCCTTATGATGGTTTTAGAGTGGCTTTTACCATCGATTTTGACCACCCAGCCTTTTTAGATGACCACAAAAGTGCGTGTGTTGATTTTTCAACAACTGCTTATGTCAAAGAAGTCAGTCGGGCGCGTACTTTTGGCTTTATGCGTGATATTGAATATCTAACCTCTATGGGATTGGCTAAAGGTGGAAGTTTGGATAATGCTATTGTCTTAAATGACGAAGGGGTAATGAACAAAGAGGGTTTACGTTACGAAGATGAGTTTGTTCGCCATAAAATGTTAGATGCGATTGGTGATTTATATATCTTAGGTTATGGTGTTATTGGTGAGTTTCAAGGTTATAAATCTGGCCATGCTCTCAATAATAAATTGCTTAGAGCCTTGTTAAATCAACCAGAAGCATGGGAAATTGTGACATTTGATGACGAAGAATTAGCTCCAATTGCCTATATTCAGGCATTTCCGCCTCAAGAATCTCATTAAATACAGTAGGTTACTCCTGATTTTAGAGTTTGTTATACAAAAAAACATTTTGTCTGATTGTTGTTCGATTATCTTGCCAAATGACGTAAAGCTTGGCTAAGCTCTGCATCGCCAATAGCTTCTGCCGTTTCTAATAATAATTTTTTGGTTTGATCTGAAAGCGGTTTGGCTGGTTCATGTTGTGCTTTAGCGACCGTTGTCTGCTCGTCATACAAAAATTGAATACGTATCAGTTGGCTAAAAGTCCTATGCTGGCGTAATTTTTGCAAATAATGTGCTTGGAGGTAACGTAGTTGCCCTAATAGGGCTTGATTGTGGGTTTGAAAGGTTAGAACACCATTAACATAAGATGTAATGTGGCATTGGCCTTTTATAGCTGGTAAAAGCTCAGCAACAATAGCGTTGAGTTTGGCTAAATAGTGGACTTGTGTGCTCAGTTGTTGTAATAGCGGTGTGCGAAACAATTCGCTACTATGTGGTACACGATATGACATAAGCCCCACCCAACGAGGAAGAATAGTCTAAGACAGCCTGCTGTTTTGTTGATTATGGCACATAAGTGTCGATTGTCTAACTCTAAAAGCAAGTTATTGCCAAGAGATGACAGGCTCAGACTACTCTGCGAATCACTAAGTAATATAGTTTTGTTGCTTAGTTCAATTGCCAAGAGAGCCTTTAGTCAAATAATGATTAGAGGCTAAGTAAGCAGGAGATAAACAGCGTGAAATTTCCTTTATGGCGTCAATATGCCATGCGACCTTTGATGTTGCGTTTGACCCCCGCTACCATAGCGACCTTTTTAGGAACAGTGGGTTTGTTAGCTTCCGCCGTTGGTGCGGTTGGTTACGCCGTAGGTACTAAAAATACGGAACCTGTAAAACATTTAGTTGTTAGTCAACAATCGACTGTTTCAACTACACAACCCGAACAACAATTGCAAGCAGTCAATCAACGTGTTGCCGAAATGCAAGCACAATTATTGCGTTTAGATGCTTTGACACAACAAATGGCGCAATCAGCCCATGTGCCTGTTCAAGAGTTTACAATTGATCCTAAAGGGGCAAAAGGTGGCCCTTTATTAGAAGAGATGTCAGTTTTAGGTGAAGATAATATTGATCTTCGTCTGCAAGAGTTATCGACATTAATTGCTCAAAAAGAAGCTCAAATTAAAGCCCTTGATCGTATTTTGTCGCAAAAAAAATGGCAAAGTAATCTTAACTATTTAGCGAATTTACCAGTTCGTCAGGGTGCAATTACCTCTACTTATGGTTATAGAACAGATCCTTTTACAGGGCGTACCGCTTTTCATGCGGGCATGGATTTTTCTGGAGCAGAAGGTGAAGACATTTATGCAGTTGCCGCAGGTATTGTTAGTTTTGCAGGACAAAAATCTGGCTATGGTAATGTTATTGAGGTAACACATGGTGATGGTTATATTACACGTTATGCTCATGCCCAACGTTTAGCGGCCAAAGAAGGCGATATGGTTGCTAAAGATCAAGTGATTGCCTATATGGGATCAACAGGTCGTTCAACAGGTACTCATTTGCATTATGAAGTGCTTGTCAATGGCAAACAAATTGATCCAATGACCTATGTCAGCATGGCATTAAAAAGAGACTAATTTTTTAGTTTAGCCATAAAAATAAGCCAATAGAGATATTGGCTTATTTTTTTGTCAGTATTTTGCAGCCAATTAGCAAAAGCTACTTCTCAAGCGTGTAATTCTAGGTAGAATCACGCCCTGCACAGGATATGTTTCAAATTTTACAAGCGTGAGTCTAAAACGCTTGTCTTTGCTAGTTTTGCCCCCATCTCTATGCACAACAGCCTAGCTGATACAAAAAGAGTGGATATTTAAATAAAGAGTGGCTTTTATGTTTGCACGCCTGATTAGCGGAATTTTTGGCACGAAAAACGAACGCGAATTAAAACGAATGCAGAAGGTGGTTGATGCCATTAATGCATTAGAACCTAGTATTCAAGCATTAGATGATGCTGCCTTGTCAGCCAAGACCCAAGAGTTTCGTGACCGCTATACCAAGGGTGAAACTTTAGATCAATTATTACCCGAAGCCTTTGCTGTTTGTCGTGAAGCTGCTCACCGTGTCATGGGTATGCGTCATTATGATGTACAGTTAATTGGTGGTATGACCCTACATGAAGGTCGTATTGCCGAAATGCGTACAGGTGAAGGTAAAACCTTAATGGCAACGCTCGCCTCGTATCTAAATACTTTAGGTGGCCAAGGCGTGCATGTTGTGACTGTTAACGATTATTTGGCAAGCCGTGATGCTGAATTAAATCGACCATTATTTGAGTTTTTAGGCTTAAAAGTGGGTGTTATTCGCTCCATGCAGCCAACTTCCGAAAAGCATGACGCTTATTTGGCCGATATTACCTATGGTACCAATAACGAATTCGGCTTTGATTTTTTGCGCGATAATATGGCGTTTTCTTTACAAGAAAAACATCAACGTGGTTTGAGTTTTGCCATTATTGACGAAGTTGACTCGATTTTAATTGATGAGGCGCGTACCCCGTTAATTATTTCAGGCGCATCTGAAGGGTCATCGCAGTTATATGCAGCTATTGATGTGATTCCTGCTCAGCTGACTCGTCAAAAAGAAGAAGGCAAACCAGACGGTAGTGATTATTGGGTAGATGAAAAACATCGCTCAATCGAACTAACCGAAACGGGTTATGAAAATGTCGAAAATCTTTTAGTGCAAATGGGTTTGTTGG
>NZ_CALETI010000051.1 GCF_937920075.1 uncultured Agitococcus sp. | reverse complement strand
GCCTTAGATCGCGTATTGGCGATGATCGATACTTTAGCCACTCACAATATTCATATCGAACATTTGGATATTGGCGGTGGTTTAGGGGTACGTTATCGTGATGAAACACCACCCAGCCCTGCCGAATATGCTCAAGCTTTATTACCTAAATTAGCAGGCCGCAATTTAACTGTTTATTTAGAACCAGGTAGAGCGATTGCCGCTAATGCAGGTATTTTGGTCACCCAAGTTGAGTTTTTAAAGCCCACTGCTCACAAAAACTTTGCCATTATTGATGCCGCCATGAACGACTTAATTCGTCCGTCATTATATGGCTCATGGATGGATATTATTCCTGTACAAATTAACCCAAACACCGAAAACAAGGTGTATGACATCGTTGGTGCAGTGTGCGAAACAGGTGACTTTTTGGGTAAAGACCGTGATTTAGCGATTAATGCAGGCGACTTATTAGCCGTTTGTGGTGCAGGTGCTTATGGTTTTGTCATGAGTTCCAACTACAACACCCGTGGTCGTGCAGCCGAAGTGATGGTTGATGGCGAACAAGCCTATTTAATTCGTCGTCGTGAAACAATTAATGAGTTATTTGCGCTCGAATCTGTGCTACCTTAAGCTTAAAGTTTTTTAGAATAATCAAGACTTAGGCGTTTTATTTACTCACTCCAGCCCTTTCCCACAAGAGAGGGTGTCTTCTATTAGAGATAGTGAGCAATAAATACCTAAGTTGTAGAAATTGGAGAGCAATATGCGTCTGGAATTTACCAAGATGCATGGCCTCGGCAATGATTTTGTTGTCATCGATTGTATTACGCAGCGCGCACATTTAGAGCCACATCAAATCAAACAAATTGCCGATCGCCATTTTGGAGTAGGTTTTGACCAACTATTATTGGTTGAAGCCCCCACTCGCCCTGACGTTGACTTTAGATATCGCATTTTTAATGCAGATGGCTCAGAAGTACAACAATGTGGCAACGGTGCACGCTGTTTTGCCCGTTTTGTTCGTGATCGCAAACTCAGTCGCAAAAACAAACTGATTGTTGAAACCGCCAGCGGCATTATTGAATTAAACATCACCGCAAATGGTTGGGTGCGGGTTAATATGGGTATTCCTCGCCTAGAACCTGCAGAAATTCCGTTTATTGCCGATCAACGTGCTTTAACCTACCCATTACAAGTAGGTGAACAAGACGTCATTATTAGCGCCGTTAGCATGGGTAATCCCCATGCAGTGATTTTGGTTGATAATGTTAATACCGCACCTGTGCGTGAATGGGGACGGATTATCGAAAGCCATCCTCGTTTTCCTGAACGTGTGAATGTTGGCTTCTTTCAAATTATTGATCGCCAAAATGCTCGTTTACGGGTGTTTGAACGCGGTGCTGGTGAAACCTTAGCTTGCGGAACTGGCACATGTGCGGCGGTTGTTGCAGGTATCCAACAAGGTTTATTGGATGAGCGTGTGCGTGTTCAGTTACGTGGCGGTGAATTAGACATTCGTTGGCAAGGCGAAGGCCATCCCGTATGGATGACTGGCCCTACTGCCCGCGTGTTTGATGGCATATTACGCATGTATGAGTGGAACTAAGATGCCTTTAACGCAGCTACAACAAGATATAGACAACTGGCTCGACATCTTAAGTAGTCAGCGTTATGCCTCAGACCACACCTTAGCCGCTTACCAACGTGACCTAAACAAGCTTGCCCAGTTTTTGACTCGCGAAAATTGCCATGATTGGGCAGAGTTAGACAACGATCGCTTAACGCGTTTTATTGGGCCTTTATTGTCTACTAACAGTTTGTTACCAATTAGTGTGCAGCGGATGTTATCGGCCATTCGTGGATTTTATGACTGGTTAGTGCAACAACATCGACTGAGTTATAACCCTGCAAAAGCCTTTAAGATCAAACGTCAACATCGTGAATTACCTAAGGTTATGGATGTTGACCTTGTCAATCAGCTCTTAGATGCCCCTGCCCCAGATACTCCTCATGCAGCAAAACTATGGCTGCGTGACAAAGCGATTATGGAATTGTTATACTCCAGTGGTTTGCGTGTTTCTGAGCTAAGCAATTGTTTATTAACAGATATAGATTTAAGCTCTGCACTAATAACAGTTGTTGGCAAAGGCAAAAAAACGCGTGTGTTACCTGTAGGACGTAAAGCAATAAGTGCTATTAAAGATTGGCTCAAAATTCGCAGTGATTTTATTAAAGCAGAAACAGGCAACCATATATTTTTAAATGAACGTGGTGGACGTTTTACCGAACGTGGCATTCAACAAGCTTTAGCCTATCAAGCGCAACGGGTTGGTATTCCACAACATCTCCATCCGCATTTATTACGTCACTGTTTTGCCTCACATCTGCTAGAATCTAGTCAAGACTTACGCGCTGTACAGGAGTTATTGGGTCACGCGAGTATTAGCACTACCCAAATTTATACTCATTTGGATTATCAGCATCTTGCGCAGGTTTATGATCAAAGCCATCCAAGAGCGAAAAAATAATGATAAAACTTCTGACATTTGATTTAGACAATACCTTATGGTCTGTTGACCCTATTATTGCTCGTGCCGAAAATGCAATGATGGAATGGATTTATCAAAATCATCCCGAATTGCGTTTTAAAGTCACCACTGTTCAGTTTGAACAGTATAAAGACAAAATTAGTAGTGAACGCCCCGATATTAGCCACGATTTAACCCAACTACGTTTAACCACTTTACGTCAAGTTTTAGATGGTCACGTGACAGGTGATGTAAATGCTATCGTCAAAAAAGCTTATGAAGTATTTCAACGCGAGCGCAATATTGTCCAATATTTCCCTTATGTGCTTGAAACACTCGAAGAACTTGCCGATCAATATCCACTAATTGCTTTAAGTAATGGTAATGCTGATGTCCATAAAGTTGGCATTGGCCATTTGTTCAAAAATCACTTTTCTGCTGCGGGGGTTGGCTTTGCTAAACCGCATCCAGCCATGTTTCAATATGCTTTACAAGCAATAAAAGTGAGTGCACATGAAGCCATTCATATTGGCGATCATCCTGTACAAGATATTCAAGCGGCTAAAGATGTAGGCATGAAAACCATTTGGGTAAACTGGATGAATCATGCTTGGCCGTTAGCCTGTAAACCTGATGCAACCGTCAATAATTTTGAAGACTTACCTGATGCCATTGCTAAACTTTGTCAAGTAAAGGAAAACGCCTAATGCAAATTTGGGTTGATGCCGATGCCTGCCCCGTTGTTGTTAAAGAAATTTTATTTAAAGCGGCTGAACGACTCAAAGTGTCACTCACTTTGGTCGCCAATCAACATATTCGTGTCCCTGCCTCGCAAGTGATTCGCTCTGTACAAGTCCCATCTGGCTTTGATGTTGCAGATAATTGGATTGCCGAACAAGTGCAAAACAAAGATTTAGTAATTACCGCAGATGTGCCTTTAGCCGCTGCTGTCGTTGCCAAAGGTGCTTTTGCCCTTAATCCGCGTGGCGAATTTTATACACCTGATACTATTTCTAACCGTTTAACCATGCGTAACTTAATGACTGAGCTGCGTGAGACTGGCCAAATTCAAAGTTATACGGCGGGATATAGCGCGAAAGATAAGCAAAATTTTGCTAATCAATTAGATCGATTTTTAAGCAAGCATATTAAAGTCTGTTGACGTTTTCAACAGACTTTAGTTTAGGACTTACGCAGTTACAGTTTATTGCACTCTAAAAAAATATTCACGGTAATAACGTAACTCATCAATCGAATCACGAATATCATTTAACGCTAAATGGCTACTTTGTTTAGAAAATCCTTGCATAATTTCGGGACGCCAACGACGAGCTAACTCTTTAACGGTGCTAACATCCAAATTACGATAATGAAAAAAGGCTTCTAATTTGGGCATGGTACGATATAAAAAACGACGATCTTGGCAAATGGAGTTACCACACATAGGCGATTTTTTGGCATCAACAAAACGGCTTAAAAACTCAATGGTTTGTGCTTCCGCTTCAGCTTCAGTAATCGTGCTACGGCGCACACGCTCAGTTAACCCAGATTGACCATGTTGACGAGTATTCCATTCATCCATTGCATTTAACACAATATCTTTTTGATGAATGGCTAACATGGGGCCTTCGGCCAAAATATTTAAATTTGCATCAGTCACAATGGTGGCAATTTCAATAATACGATCGGTATCTGGGTTTAAACCGGTCATTTCTAAATCAATCCAAATTAAATTGGTTTCTTTGTTAATAGCCATTTTCGTCCTAGTTTATTAGTCACAAGAAAAATGACTATTCTACAGAAAAATTATATGATAGGCGTTTTTATTTCGTTGTTTTAAAGTGCCTATGAGCAAACGCCATTTAAGCGAGCAGCAGACTAAACGTATTCATCAACAACATGCGCGTCGTATTGCTAAAGCTAAAGAACCCGTGATTGATGACAGTCACTTAAGCCCTCCTCAACAAGGATTAATTATTGCCCATTATGGCCGTCAAATTGAGGTTAAAGGATTAGAAGGCGAATTTGTTAATCAAATTTGGCGTTGTCATATTCGTAGTAATCTAGAGGCGTTAGTGACAGGCGATTTAGTGGTTTGGCAAGCCGACACGACCAATCAAATTGGCGTGATTACTGCGTTATTGCCTAGAACTTCATTGCTCACACGTCCTGATCCTTATCAAAAAATTAAGCCAGTTGCCGCTAATATCTCCCTAATTTTGATTGTTTTTGCACCGCTTCCTATTCCTTCTGCCAGTTTGTTAGACCGTTATTTGGTTGCTTGTGAAACAGTTGGCATTAAACCTCTGTTAGTCTTAAATAAATCAGATTTACTAAATAACGAAGAAGGTCAATTACTTCGTGACTTATTAGCCGAATATCAACAGTTAGGCTATGACAGTATAGAAGTGTCTTGTTTTGGCAATTTGACTGAACTACAACAACGAATTGGCAATCATAATGTCGTTTTTGTCGGTCAATCTGGTGTGGGCAAAAGCTCTTTAATTAATGCCTTGTTACCCGATGCGCAACAAAAAGTGAATATTATTTCTGAAAACTCTTTATTAGGCCAACATACCACCACGACCACTCGCCTATTTGCCTTAGAAAATGGTGGTGCTTTAATTGATTCACCTGGTATTCGTGAATTTGGTATTTGGCATTTGGATGAAGAGCAAATCAAGCAAGGTTTTGTTGAGTTTAAAGATTTTTATGGCAATTGCCGTTTTAGAAACTGTCAACATTTAAGCGAACCTGACTGTGCGCTTAAACAAGCGGTTGCTGATGGTAAAATATCTGAACGTCGCTTAGAAAGTCTGCACC
This sequence comes from uncultured Agitococcus sp., assembly GCF_937920075.1. Lineage (GTDB taxonomy): Bacteria > Pseudomonadota > Gammaproteobacteria > Pseudomonadales > Moraxellaceae > Agitococcus. Next base: position 5,058 of record NZ_CALETI010000051.1, on the reverse strand, counting down.
GTTTGTTGGCCGAAAGTAAATCCAACTAGAGACAAAACATCAAGCAAGTTATACTTTGCCCCGCTTTTATTTATCTATATGAGGTCAAGCTGTAATGGATCAATTTTTTCAGTTTTTAGCCAATCATTATGTATTAAGTAGTACATTTTTTGGCTTACTGATTGCGTTTTTTATTGTTGAAAGTAAGCGCGGTGGTCAAAATGTCAGCCCTCAAGGCTTAAGTCAGATGATAAATAAACAAAATGCCCTTGTTATTGACTTACGTGACCCCACTGAGTTTAAGAAGGGACACATTACTGGCAGTCAAAATATACCTTATGCCAAATTAAATGACAAAAACAATCATTTTCCTAAAGATAGACCGATTGTATTTGTCTGTAATTTAGGTCAAGTAGCAGGTGCTGCTGCCAAACAAATCAAAACAGAGCATCAACTCAATGATGTATTTAAATTGGATGGTGGCATCTCTAACTGGAAGGCGTTGTCATTACCTTTAGTAAAAAAGTGAGAACATGATGGCACAGGTTGTTATTTATACCACTCGCATTTGTCCTTATTGTGTACGTGCAAAACAACTCTTACAACGCAAAGGTATTGCTTATGAAGAAGTTGATGTTAGCAATGATCATGCGACACGAATGCAATTAGTTGAGCGCACCAAACAACGTACTGTGCCACAAATTTTTATTAACGACCAACATATTGGTGGTTGTGACGATTTATACGCGTTAGAGCGGCAAGGCGCGTTAGACCCTTTACTTGCCCAGTAAAACATAAACTATACACTAGGAAATAACTATGAGCGAGAATCAAAATCAAGGTGGACAATTTGGCTTAGAGCGTTTGTTTGTCAAAGATTTATCTTTTGAAGTTCCAAACTCCAAAGTATTTTTAGGCGAATGGAAGCCAGAAATGGACGTGCAATTAAATACTGAAACTGTACGTTTAGATGAAACACATTACGAAGTTTCTGTGACTGTGACTGTGACCGCCAAAAATGCAGGCGCAACAGCTTTTGTTGCTGAAGTTAAACAAGCAGGCATCTTTTTGATTGCTGGTGTACCTGATGAGCAACTGACTCAGTTAGTTGGCGCATACTGTCCTAACATTTTATTTCCATACGTTCGTGAAGCCATTTCTGATTTAGTCAATCGTGGTAGCTTCCCTCAATTATTGTTAGCACCTGTTAACTTTGATGCTTTATTTGCTCAAGCACAACAACAACGTGCCGAGCAAGCAGCACAACAGCAAGCTACTTTACAGTAAACTTGTTAAATGGCTGTCACTCTTGAGTGACAGCTATTTTAATAAAAAAACCAATACGCCGCGCTAATCGCTGCAATCGCTCCGACTAAATCACAAAACAAACCACACGCTAAAGCATAACGTTCTTTACGAATGCCGACTGCGCCAAAATATACCGCTAAAACATAAAAAGTCGTTTCGCTTGAGCCTTGAATAACCGCCGCAACTAGCGCTGGAAATGAATCAACCCCATAGGTTTGCATGGTTTCAATCATCATCGCACGCGCACCACTCCCCGAAAAAGGCTTAATGAGTGCCGTGGTTAAAGCTGGCACAAAATCGGTATTTAAGCCCAATAAACCAATGACATAAGCTATCCCATCTAAAATCATGGTCAAAACACCACTAGCACGCAACATTGACACCGCCACCAACATCGCCACCAAAAAGGGAATTAATCCAACAGCCAAATCAAAACCTTGTTTTGCGCCAGTAATAAACTCGTCATACAACGCAACATTTTTACGCCAACCTGCCAATAAAAATAAAACGATAATACCAAATAAGGCTAAATTACCAATTAACGCTGAGCGTTCACTTAAAGCATCTGGTGGCAAACCCACCACTAAACTAATTAAACCTGCCATCAATACCGCAAAACCAGCCGCATAAGCCAATACCACACGATTAAATAAATCAAGTTTTTGTAACCAAGCAACTAATAAAATACCCGCTAAGGTAGAACAACTTGTGGCAAATAAAATGGGCAAAAAAACACTGGCAGGATCAGGCGCATGAAACTGCGCACGGTACATAAAAATACTGACTGGAATTAAGGTAATCGACGAAGTATTAATCACTAAAAATAAAATTTGTGGATTACTGGCCGTATCGGGATGCGGATTAAGACTTTGTAAATCTTTCATCGCTTTTAAACCCATAGGCGTTGCAGCATTATCTAACCCCAACATATTTGCTGCCATATTTAAAGTCACTGAACCAATAGCAGGATGTCCTTTGGGAACTTCGGGCATTAATTTTTGAAATAACGGCGTTAATAACCACGCCAAACGATCAGTTAAACCACTCTTTTCGGCAATCTGAAATAACCCCAACCAAAAACACAACAAGCCAACCAAACCAATCGCAATTTCGACTGCCGTTTTAGCTGTTTTAAAACTGGCTTCAATGGTTTGAGCTAAAACTTCGGGATGTCCAAGTATGGCTTGATATAAACAACTAAAAAATGCCAGCAAAAATAATGCAGGCCACAATCGATTCAACATAAGATTTCACGTCCATCCAAGAAAGTCTGTGAGACAATCTTTTTTAAAAGTATTTGTCAATATTTTTTGCCTATAAACCAAACAAAAAATCACTTTTTTATGCTTTATGTACAGATAAGCATCAAACTGCCTAAAACACCAACAATAAAAAGTTGTCCACAAAACCTGTGGATAACTCTGTGGATAACTCTAGGTTACCCCCTGCTAAAGCCAGTGTTATCAAGGCTTAGAGTTAAATCGTATATTTTTTAACCTATACAAAAAATCATTTTATAATCAATAACTTAATTTTTACAATACTGTAACAATCAATTTTTATAAAAAAATCACTTGCTTATATTATGTCAATACTGCAACAAAAACTATTGATTATTTTTTAATCATTTGATCAGAAAAAATGTTTCTAAAATTATTACCAAATGCACACTTTTTAAACAAATATTTGTTGACAGAAAAAACTTGTCTAAGCTCAATAAAGTAGCGAAAATAGCTCATCAATCTAATCAAGTTTAAGAATAAAAATGATGCTTGGACGTTTATTATTACTCTGTAGTGCGCTCACTGTTTATAGCCTACCTAGCTGGGCTGGTAATATTTATAAATTCCGTGATGCGGACGGTAATATTTTATTTACCAATGTTGTCGATGGCCGAGGTAAACCGCGTGGCCAAGATTTTGGCCGTTATACCAAACTGGAAAAAGTCACATGGTTTGCAGATACCAATGTTCATAAATACCGTAACTGGGGTAAAGATGAATTTGCTGTACGCCCAAGTTTTAGCAAAAATCGTGACGCTTATGACGATATTATTGCTCAAGCCGCTTCTACTTATGGCCTCGATAAAGGTTTAGTTAAAGCCGTGATTCACACCGAGTCGGGTTTTAATCCCCTTGCTCGCTCAGGGCCGGGCGCTAAAGGTTTGATGCAGTTAATGCCCGCTACTGCCAAACGTTTTAAAGTCGATGATGTGTATGACCCTGCCCAAAATATTCGTGGTGGTGCAGAATATTTAAGTTTTTTGTTAAAACGTTTTAATAGTTTAGAACTGGCTTTAGCAGGTTATAACGCGGGCGAAGGCAATGTTGACAAATATAAAGGTATTCCACCCTTTGCCGAAACCCAAGATTATGTGCGCCGAGTGATTAGCCGTTATAACAAATTATATGGCGGTAGTGCCGAACGTTTGAGTATGAATTGATGCGGCTTCGATGGTTATTTTCTGCGGTTTTTATAGGCTTGGTAAATGTGCCTTGTTATGCTCAAACAGAGATTGCTCAAGTTTTTAAAACGCATCAGGTACAAGGCACGATAGTATTACGCTCTTTAAAACAAGACGTGGCGATTATTTATAACCCTGATCGCGCACAACTCCCCTTCGCCAGTGCGTCAACGTTTAAAATTTTACACAGCTTAATTGCACTAGAAGAAAAAGTTATCACCAAAACGGATGTTATTAAATGGGATGGCACAACTTATGACATTAAGACATGGAATCAAGATCAAACCCTAGCTAGTGCTTTTCAAGTGTCTTGTGTGTGGTGTTATCAAACGTTTGCCAAACAAATCAGTGCCAAAAAATATCAGCATTATATTGATAGTACTCATTTTGGCCATTTGTCGCCCAATTTTGCACAAACTACATTTTGGCTAGATGGCTCTTTAACAATCAGTGCCTTAGAGCAAGTTGCTTTTTTAAAAAAACTTTATCAGCATCAATTTGCATTTAGTGCCGATCATTATCAGACTTTAGCAGAGATTATGCTTGCCGAAAAAACCAATGATTATCGTCTTTATGCCAAAACAGGTTGGGCAGCACGTAGCACACCACAAATTGGTTGGTATGTGGGTTATGTAGAAACTCAGCAAGATACTTGGTTTTTTGCTTTAAATATCAATATTAATGACACTAAAGACTTAGCACTTAGACAGCTCATTACCAAACAAGTTTTAACTAATCAACACATCATTAGCCCTTAATGCAAACACACTAAGGGCTTAGCATATCTCTCACGCGTCTTTTAACTCACCAAACAACGCTACATACTGTTCAGTCAATTTATGCTGAGGTGCTAAAAACACTAAAGGTAAACTTTTGTGATGTGACTCCTTCATAATCACAGAGGATGGCAAATAAGTGGCCATAATCGGCAAGCCTTCTTCTTTTAACTCATTAATTAATTGTAAAGGCAAGGAAGCGCGTGGTTGAAACTGATTAACAATTACCCCTTCTACTTCTAAGTCGGCATTATGGTCGGCTTTGGTTTCACCGACATTTTCTAATAAAGTATATAAAGCACGACGCGAAAACTCATCACAATCAAACGGAATTAAACAACGCTCGGAAGCAATCAAGGCTGATAAGGTATAAAAGTTGAAGGCTGGTGGCGTATCTATAAAAATATTATCGTATTGACGACTCAATTCTTTTAAAGCCGCCGCTAATTTATAAATTTTATGTTTACTTTGTAATAAGTGTTCAATTTCACCTAATTCTGGATTAGAAGGAATGACGTGTAAATTATTAAA